>NZ_JBEXNT010000235.1:0-6945 GCF_040611255.1 Kitasatospora sp. NPDC002965
GCCGGCGCCCCCTCACCGGCGGGGCCGCCCCGGCCGGAGCCGCCGGCGCCGGACCCGTCGTCGTCGGCCGCCCCGCCGCGCGGCCGCGGCACCGAGCCGTCCCGGGCGGCTCCGGCCCCGGTGCCACCGACCGGTGCGCAGTCCGTGCCCGCCGCCGCGATCGAGCAGCGCGTGGCACCGCCCTCCACGGTGGGTCGCGGCGATGCCGGTGCTGCGGTCAGGGGCCGCTCGCCGGCCGTACGCGCTGGCGCGTCGGTCGGGGAGCGGTCGGCGGTGGTCTGGTCGAGCGTGGTCATCGGCACGGGCCCTTCGGGGTACGGTCCGGATGATCCTCCCGCACCCTGCGACCAGCTCCAAGCGCCTTTCCGTCCGCTGCGGGCGAGGACGCCGTCCCGGCCCGCCCGCACGGCACCGTGACGGCACGTCAGGCGTCGGTCGGACGGGCCGGGACGGCAGGGGCCGGCTCCGGGCGTCGGCCGCCGGAGGCGGGGTCCGGGGCTCAGGCCCCGGGTGCGACGAAGCCCTTGAGCTCGGTCAGGACGACGTTGGCCGCGGCCACACCGAGGCCGAGGAACCAGGTCTCGTCGGAGACCGGCCGGGCCTGGCCGGACTTGACCGCGCCGAGGGTCTTCCAGAGCGCGCCGCCGAGGACCGCGTCCTGGTTGGTGGAGCTGGGCGAGCCGTAGACGCCGTAGAAGATCCAGTCGGCGTCGGCCTTGTCGATCTGCTCGGGGCTGATCTCCACCGCGAGTTCCTTGACCTGCTCGATCCCGGGCTGCGGCAGCCCGATGTCACCGAGGATGGTGCCGATGAAGGACAGCTCCGCGTACAGCCGGATCTTGCCGGGCATGAAGCGCAGCGGCGTGATCGTGGGCCGCTTGTCGCCGAGACCGGAGCCGATCGCGGCGGCGGCGGCCTGGTAGGCGTCCAGCTGGGCCCTGGCCTCCGCCTCCAGGCCGAACGGGCTCGCGTTGAGCAGGAAGTTCTGCTTCCAGGGGTAGCCGGGGCGCAGCGAGAAGACGGTCGGGGCGATCTTCGAGAGCTGTGCGTACTGGTCCTGGGCGCGCAGCTGGCTGCCGAGGATCAGGTCGGGCTTGAGCTCGGCGATGGCCTCCAGGTTGAGGCTGTTGATGGTGCCCACGGCGGCGGGGCTGCCGGCCTTGGCCTTGAGGTAGGACGGCATGGTCTTGGAACCGTCGGTGTGGACCACGCCGACCGGCTGGATGCCGAGCGAGACGACGTTGTCGAGCTCGCCGGTGTCCAGTACGACGACCCGGACGGGCTTGGCGGGGACGACCGTCTCGCCCATCGCGTGGCGGACGGTCCGCGGGTAGACGCCGGGGGCGGCGTCGGTGCCGAAGCTCTTCATCTTCTCGATCACGGTGGCGTAGTCGTCGCCGCCCTGCTTGACCGACTTCTGGTCCGGGGAGGAGCCGCCGGACGGCTTCGCACCGCCCCCTGCCGCGCCGCCGCCCGAGCCGTCTCCGGAGCCCCCGGAGCTGCCGCAGGCGGTGAGCAGCCCGCCGAGGCCGAGCACGGCGCTGCCGGTGAGGCCCACGGTGAGCAGCTTCCGGCGGGAGGGGCGGGGGACGACGGTCTGGTTGCCGGAGGTGGGGGCCACGCGGCGCTCCTTCGAGGTCGGGGGGATTAGGTGAGGCAAACCTATCCGAAGGTCCCGATTCCTCCCGCTCGAATCCCTTTCGGGCGGCGGCAGAACATCTCAAACCGTGACATAAGCGGCAAATCAATTCGATAACAACCCTTAGAAATAAAGGTACACGCCCCTGTGCCCCATGTATCGGTCGGCATCGGATGCCACGCCCTGGTGAATCGAAGGGAGTGGCTCAGATCACCAGGGGTTGGCCTACTCAACCTTCGGTACCCCCACCTAGGGTGCGCTGGTGGTCGATCAGCAGCTCTCAGAGCACGGAAGCAGCGGACGGGCAACGGCGCCCACCGCTCCGCAGGGTGCCCCGGTCAGTGGCGCCAGTGGTGGAGCCCCCGATCCGGGGGCGGCGGGGGCAACGGGGGACAAGGGCCTACGGGGCAACTCGGTCGGCCTGCTGGGCAGCGTGGTCCTGGGCATCTCGACGGTCGCCCCGGTCTACTGCCTCACGGCGACGCTCGGTCCCACCGTGACCGCCGTCGGCGTCCAGATGCCCGCGGTGTTCCTGGCCGGCTTCCTGCCGATGCTGCTCGTCGCGTTCGCGTACAAGGAGCTGAACAAGGACTTCCCGGACTGCGGAACGTCCTTCACCTGGACGGTCAAGGCCTTCGGCCCGCGGGTCGGCTGGATGGCCGGCTGGGGCCTGACGGTGGCCACCATCATCGTGCTCTCCAACCTGGCCGGCGTGGCGACCGACTTCCTCTACCTGATGCTCGGCGAGATGACCGGCAACAGCGCGGTCGCGGAGCTGAACGACAACAAGGCCGTCCACCTGCTCACGGTGGTCGTCCTGATCGCCGCCGCCACCGCGATGAGCTACCGGGGCATGACCGCCACCAAGTGGTTCCAGTACAGCCTGGTCGGCCTCCAGCTCGCGGTGCTGCTCCTCTTCGCCGGCATCGCCGTCGGCAAGGCCGCGGCCGGTGACCTGCCGGACTCGATCGGCTTCTCCGCCTCCTGGCTCAACCCGCTGGAAGTCAGTTCGTTCAGCGCGTTCACCGCGGGCCTCTCGCTGTCGATCTTCATGTACTGGGGCTGGGACACCTGCCTCACCATGAACGAGGAGACCAGCGGCAGCGCCAAGACCCCGGGCCGGGCCGCGATGATCTCGATGGTGACCCTGGTCGGCTCGTACCTGCTGGTCGCGATCGCCTCCCAGATGTTCGCCGGCGTCGGCGCCGCCGGTACCGGTCTGGGCAACCCGGACACCGCCGACAACGTCTTCGCCGCCCTGGCCCGCCCGGTGCTCGGCTCGCCGTGGAGCATCCTGCTGTTCCTCGCCGTCGTCGCCAGTGCGGCCGCGAGCCTGCAGACCACGTTCATCCCGGTCGCCCGCACCCTGCTGGCCATGAGCGCCTACCGGGCCGTCCCGCCGCGCTTCGGCACCGTCCACCCGCGCTTCCGCACCCCCGGCTACGCCACGGTCGCCGCCGGCGTCGCCACCGCGGCCTTCTACGTCGGCATGAGCGTGATCAGCGAGAACGTCGTCCAGGACACCATCCTGGCCCTCGGCCTGATGATCTGCTTCTACTACGCGCTGACCGCCTTCGCCTGCGTCTGGTACTTCCGCCGCTCGCTCCGCAACGGTCCGCGCGACCTCCTGGTCAAGGGGGTCGCCCCGCTGCTCGGCGGCGTGCTGCTCGCCGCCGTCTTCCTGCAGACCCTCACCGACGCCTGGGACCCGGAGTACGGCAGCGGCGCCGTGTTCGGCATCGGCTCGGTGTTCGTCATCGGCGTCGGCATCCTGCTGCTCGGCGCGGTGCTGATGTTCTCGTACGGCGCGTACCGGCCGGAGTTCTTCCGCGGCGAGACGCTGCGCAAGGACACGCCCGCCCTCGTCGTGGAGGACTGACGCTATCCTCGAACGCATGAAGCGCTTCGCAGGTCTCGACTGGTGGCCGTCCTAGGACGGCCACCAGCCACGCCTGACCAGGGCCGTCCGGGATGGACGGCCCTGTCGCGTTTCTCCGACGGGACGGGCCCGGAGCCCCGGACGGCCGCATCACGCCGTACCGAGGAGAAACCCCGTGACCACCACCGTTTCCGCCGCCGTTCCCGCCGCCCAAGGCCCCGCCCCCGCGCCCGGACTCGACCCCGACCCCGACGGGAGCACCGGCCGCGACCCGGGCGCCCACCGCGTCCTGACCGGTGACCGCCCCACCGGCCCGCTCCACCTCGGCCACTACTTCGGCACCCTGCGCAACCGGGTCCGCCTCCAGCGCCGGGGCGCCGAGATGTTCGTCGTCATCGCCGACTACCAGGTCATCACCGACCGGGACACCGCCGACCGGCTCGGCGAGCACACCGAGAACCTCGTCCTCGACTACCTCGCCACCGGCCTCGACCCCGAGCGCGCCACGATCTTCGCGCACAGCGCGGTCCCCGCCCTGAACCAACTGCTGCTGCCGTTCCTCAGCCTGGTCAGCGTCGCCGAGCTGAGCCGCAACCCCACGGTCAAGGACGAGATCGCGCACTCCGACCAGTCCGCCGTCAACGGGCTCATGTTCACCTACCCCGTCCACCAGGCCGCCGACATCCTCTTCTGCAAGGCCGACCTCGTCCCCGTCGGACAGGACCAGCTGCCCCACCTGGAGGTCGCCCGCACCGTCGCCCGCCGCTTCAACGAGCGCTACCCGCACGCCGACGGCAGCGCCGTCTTCCCCACGCCCCGCCCCCTCCTCTCCGACACCCCGCTGCTGCTCGGCACCGACGGCGGCAAGATGAGCAAGAGCCGCGGCAACGCCGTCCCGCTCTCCGCCGACGAGGACACCACCGCCCGCCTGATCAAGGGAGCCCGGACCGACGCCGACCGCCGGATCACCTACGACCCGGTCACCCGCCCCGGGGTCTCGGGCCTCGTCCTGCTCGCCGCCCTCTGCCGGGACCGGGCACCGGAGGAGATCGCCGAGGAGATCGGCGACGGCGGCGCCGCCGCGCTCAAGCGCACCGTGACCGAGGCCGTCAACGAACACCTCCGCCCGATCCGCGCCCGCCGCGCCGCGCTCGCCGCCGACCGCGGCCACCTCCGGCAGGTCCTTCGTGACGGCGCCGAGCGCGCCAATGCCGTCGCCGACGCCACCCTCGACGAGGTCAGGACCGTGATGGGGTCGGTGTGAAGGTGTGAGGGCATAACCTCTCGGGGTGGCTCCGCCGGGGCCGCCCCGAGAGCACGTCACCCTCCCCGCCCCCACCCCGGAAGGAGCCAGGCCGTGGACCAGTTCCCGACCACGCCGGGCCGAGGCCTGACCCGTCCGCCGCAGCTCCGCCCCGGGGACCACGTCGTGGTGGTCGCCCCCAGCGGCCCCGTCGATCCGCAGCGGCTCACCGCCGGCAGCGCACTCCTGCGGTCCTGGGGGCTGCGGGTCACCGTCGCGCCGCACGTCCTCGACACCCACCCCGTCCTCGGTCACCTCGCCGGCACCGACGCCGACCGCGCCGCCGACCTGCAGAACGCCTGGCTCGACCCCACCGTCGACGCCGTCATCTGCGCCCGAGGCGGCTACGGGGTCCACCGCATCGTCGACCTGCTGGACTGGGAGGCCATGCGGGCCGTCCGGCCCAAGGTGCTGATCGGCTTCAGCGACGTCACCTCCCTGCACGAGGCCTTCGCCCGGCGCCTCGGCCTCGCCACCCTCTACGGGCCGATGAGCGCCACGGCCTCCTTCATCACCGACGGCCCGACCGCCGAGCACCTGCGCCGCACCCTCTTCGACCCCGCGGCCACCACGGTCGTCACCACCCCCGGCGCCGGTCCGCTCGTTCCGGGCCGGGCCCGCGGCATCACCGCGGGCGGCTGCACCCACGTGCTCGCCGCCGAGCGCGGCACGCCCGCCGCCCGCCCCTCGTTCGCCGGGAACATCCTGATCCTGGAGGACGTCAACGAGCACCCCTACCAGCTGGACCGGATCCTCACCCAGTTCCTGCGCTCGGGTGCCTTCGAGGGCGTCGCCGGAATCGCCCTCGGCTCCTGGGAGGGCTGCGGACCGCTCGACCGCGTCCGCGACGTCATGCTCGACCGGCTCGGCCCGCTGGGCGTACCGGTCCTCTGGGAGCTGGGCTTCGGCCACTGCCCGTCGACCCTGACGGTCCCCCTCGGCGTGCCCGCGCTGCTCGACGCCGATACCGGCACGCTCACCCTGGAACTGCCCGCCCTCGCCGAACGGCCGCCCCTCGACCGCTGACGCCGAGGAAGGCGGAGACTGCGCCACGGACGGGTGAGTAGGGTGCGCCCATGAACGCGGACAGCCCCACAGCGGACAGCCTCACCGCTCTCGCCCTCGGCCTCCTGCACGGTCCGGGCAGTCACCCGCGCGCCATCCTCGGACTGTCCGGCCCGCCCGGTGCCGGCAAGTCCACCCTGGCCCGGCACCTGGTCGCCGAGGTCGAACGCCGCGAGGGTCCGGGCAGCGCGGCCTACCTCCCGCTCGACGGTTTCCACCTCTCCGGCGCCCAGCTCGACCGCCTGGGCCTGGGCCACCGCAAGGGAGCGCCGGCCACCTTCGACGCCCACGGGTACGTCGCCCTGCTGCGCCGGGTCACCACCGAGCGCTTCCAGGACATCTACGTCCCCGACTTCGACCGCGGCCTGGACGAGCCGGTGGCGGCCCGCCACGTCGTCCGACCGCACACCCGCCTGGTCGTCACCGAGGGGAACTACCTCGCCGCCGGCGACCACCCCTGGCCGGAGGCCCGCGGGCTGCTCCACGAACTCTGGTACGTGGACACCGACGACGCCGAGCGCGAGCGGCGTCTCCTCGACCGCCACCGCGACGCCGGCCGCGACGAGGCCGCCGCCCGCCACTGGGTCACCACCAACGACCACCCCAACGGCGAGTACGTGAAGACGGGGCGTCCGCTCTGCACACGCGTCGTCCGGGGGACGGGTTTGCCTTCGGAGCAGATCGGGCGTAGTGTTCTCTAGTCGCTCGGCAGGGAGAACCGGACACGCGTCAGCGCGGACGGTCCCGGAGTGGCCAATCCTCTGAAACACCACCTCTTCCTGATTCGGGCCGAGGCGTGTCGTCTTTGTTTCGATGCGTTCCGGCCAGGGTTTATTAGGCGTGCCCATTTCTGGGGATTGCGGCCGGATTCGCTTTTCGGAGCGGGGTTCGGCTAGAGTTTGAAACGTCGGACGGGGCGTCAAGCCGCAGAAGACACCAGCGAGTTGGATGAACGAAGCGCCGGAAACGGAGCGGAAAACATCTGGTAAGCTGGAAACACGAAAGAACGAAGCGCCCGGAGGGCCGGTGTGAAAACCGCCTGAAGGAAGTGTCCGTTCC
>NZ_JBEXNT010000236.1:0-6637 GCF_040611255.1 Kitasatospora sp. NPDC002965
GGCTTGAGCACCTCGACCACGTCGGCGATGGCGTCCTTGGACAGCAGCATGCCGCCGAGGACGGACTGCTCGGCGGCGAGGTCCTGCGGGGGGACCCGCTCGAAGCCGTCCCCGCTGTTCTCGCCGTCGCCGCTGGCCTGACGCCGGCGCCGGGGTCGGCCGAACCCGGCGCGCGGCGCGGGGGCGGCGGTCTCCGGGCCGAAGTCGTTGTCGGGCTCCGGGCCGCTCCAGTCGTGCTCCGCTGTCCCGGCCTGGGCGGCCGGAGCGTCGGAGCTGTCGGGGCCGGTGGTCTTCTGGTCGGGTACGTTCATCGCGATCTCTCCTTGGGATCGGACGGCCGCCGGGGCCTGGCAGGGTTGAACCGGCGGCCGTCGTGCTGCTCGGAACGGGGAACAGCGGAGGTCAGCCCGCTAGGTACTCGGCCCGCCTGGCCGACTGGCGGCGGACCTCCTCGGCCTGACGCGCCGCCGCCTCGCGGCCTCGGTCGGCGGTCGTGCGGGGCTTCTGGCCGCGCTGGATCAGCGCCGCCAGGGCCGCGCGGGCGGACTCGTCGTCGATGCCGCGTTCGGCGTCCAGCGCCCGGCGCTGGCGGTCGACCACGTCATCGGCAGCGCACTGCGGACACCCGGCAGCCTCCAGGCGGGGGTGATCGGGGCAGGGGTTCTCCGGCCCTGGTGCGGTGTCCGGGGCCGCAGCGGAGTCCCGGAGCACAACGGACCGGCGCGGGAGCTCGCCGAAGCGGGCCTTGAGCGCCCTTGTCGGACTGTTCAGCCCGGTAGCCGGCTTGACGGTCAGGGCCCTCGCCAGCTCCGGACCGAGCTCCCAGCCCTGGCGCTCGATGGTCTCCAGCAGCAGGGGCGCGTTCTTGCGCTGATCGACGACCCCGCAGGCGAACGGCATCGGCAGCTCGGCGAGGAAGTTCTGCGCCGCACTGATCGCCTCGGCGGAGAAGCCGTGGTTCTGGTTGGCGGAGCGACCCCTCCCCCTCCCGGTACGGGGCTCGGAAGGAACGGACGGCACCGGAGGGACATGGGGGGTAGGGGGGGTTTTACCCCCACCGGAGGTGTGGAGGGGCAGCCCAATGCTTCCCGGAACGCGGGAAGCATTCTGACCTGCGGGAACATCCCTCTTCCAGCTTCCCGGAACGCCGGAACCTGGAACAACGGTTCCGGCGTTCCGGGAAGCATTCTGACCTGCGGAAACATCAGAATGTCCGGAAGGCCCGAATCCAGCTTCCGGCATCCCGGGAAGCATTGTGACCTGCGACGATTCGACATCGTCGGCTGGTGCCGTGGCCTGCTGCGCCGGGTTCTGCGAGGGGTCCTCGAAGACCTGGTAGGCGATCGGCCCGCGCCGGCCCGGGTGCTTCTCGTTCGGCAGCTCTACCCGCCGGACGTAGCCGAGCACGATCAGGCGCGCGATCGACTCGTAGATGGCGTTCTTGCCCACCAGCTCGCTCGCGTTCTTCGCCGATCGCACGCCGGCTTCCTGGAGCTCGCGCCACAGCGCGAGCGGAGTCGGCTTCCGGTTGTCGCGAACGGCGAACAGCAGGTGCACCAACACCATCAGATCGAGCGTGTGCACCGGGGCATGGGGCCCGAACACCATCGGCCGGTACACCGCGACGGAGTTGGTGCCGAGCGGGGACGCGCTGAACGTGCCGGGCGTCATCTCGCTCACTTGACCACCGCCGGTCCGGCGGTGACCGCCAGGAGCAGCCCGGCCTGGCTGGCGGGCAGGGACGTGCGGGTCGGGGCGAGGCGGTCGGCCTTCTGGGGCGGGCCGGACTGGTGGACGCTCACGCCAGTGGTGGGGCCTGCGGGACGGGCCGGAGTGACGCGGCGGCTCCGCAGGGTGACGGGGCTGTGCAACGGGACTACTGCCTCTCCGCCGTTGCCATCCCGCCAGTACCAGACGTTGTCCGCCAGTTTGGATGAGATGAGACGGGTGTCTCTCGCACCTAACTGGGGAAGCCTGGTACCGTCGAACCACAACGGCTCCCCACGTGGGGGTTTATACCTGAAGCGCAAGCGGCCCAACTTTGGCGAGTGGGGGTCGCTTTCGCATTTTCTGGACTAGGTGACGCCCGCGAGCGGACGTCCAATCGAGCCTATCCCCGCAGGGAGCTGAGCAGGGCCGGTCACACGCCCACGTGTCCTGGCGATCCACCCGGCCAACAAGCCGCAGCGGGTGCGCTTTGGCGCCTCAGCGCTTCAGCGTGCTTGCGAATGGCGCCCATCCGCGCCGCCCACTCAGGCCCGCCGGTGTGGTCGACGTGGGCGGTGGTTTGACCCGGGTGCTTGCGGTAGTGCAGGCCGGTTTCCTTGATAAACCAGCCATCCGCGAGCACGTCCAGCGCCATCAGGAGCGCCGTGTCCTCGGAGGCTGGCAGTGCCATCCACCCGCCAGCCACTGCCAGCAGTTCCTGCCGGACGCACAGCGTGGCGGGGTGCACCTGCGGTCGGTGAGAGGTGGACCAGTAGTCGAAGAGTCCTCCGCGTAGCATCCGACCAGGCTCAGGATCTCCGAGGGTGTAGTGGACCAGGGTGCCGTCCGGCATCAGGTCGAGCACGCGGGAGACCGTCCAACCGACGTCGGCCTGCTGCCCGAGTACCCGGATGTCACGGGCGAGCGCCCCTGCGGGCAGGACATCGTCGGCGTCGAGGACCTTTACGAGGCTGCCGCTGCTGCGCCCCCACGCCATGGTCCGGCTGACGCCCGGGCCGCCCTTACGGTTGCCGCCGGCCTTCACCCGAAGGTCGCTGACGATGCCAGCGGGAACCTCGGAGCCGTCGCCGCCGTCGACCTGGATCAGCCACTCCCAATCCCAGCCGTCCGGCAGGATCTGTGCGGCCAACGACTCGTAGGCGTTCGAGAGGTACGGGATCGCGGCGTCGTGCACAGGAGTGACGATCGAGAGGAGCTCGCTCACTTGGCCCACCTTTCCAGAGGGACGGTGTATTGGAGCTCGGTGCGTTCTCCTGGCAGGACGACGTGGGAGTACTCCACGACATCGCCGCTGGTGGAGACGCTTGTCTTGTCCAGGAGCAGGACGGCAGTGTTGGGTGGAATTCCCAACCTCTTGGCCTCGGCTGCCGTGGCGATCCTTACTCGAATCGCATCGTCGATGCGGCCGATCTCGATGCCAACGGTGCTCAGTTGGTGGTGAGTGCCCCCCGGCCAAGGCTCACGCTCGCTGTCCAAAAGCTCCGGATTCTTCGCGGCGACCGCGTGAACCATGTAGGAGTCGATCAGCGACAACGCGACGGAGTCACCCGGAGTGCTGTGCCAGTAGTTCCGGCGGAGCATCAGTGTGCCGACCTCGATGCCGAAACGCGCCGCCATCTCAGCGGTCGCAGGCTCGGAGTTGAACACGGCGTGACACTCGACCTGGTCGTGATCGAGGCCAGTGTCCCGCTCCACGACGCCGTTGTTGCTGCGCTCGCCGATGGGCGACCGCGCGAGCTCCTTTTCCCAGTTGTAGCGCTCCTGGTGGCGCCTGATGTTCTGGGGCGGCCGGCGTCGAACGGTCGTGCCGTGTCCGCGCGAGGTAGTGACTAGTCCCTCCGTCTCCAGCGCGGAGTAGGCGGCGCCGATCGTCGTTTTCGACCCGTACCCCTCGGCTACCAGGGTCCGGATGTGCGGCAGAGGGTCTCCAGGCTGATACACGCCTGACGCGATCTTGGCAGCGATGTCGTTTGCAACCTCACGCCACTTCGGTGTCTTGGGCGACATGGATCTACCTCCTTTCTGACGCCAGTGAATCACAGTCCCGGGACTGCGACAAGATTCGCAGTCCCGGGACTCACTGTCCCGGGACTGTTGACAGTCCCGGGACACTGGTGTCATTGTTTCATCACGCACCGCAGTCCCGGGACTACGAAACCGGACTGAGGGTGCGCATACGTAGTCGCCGCCCACAGTTCGGGTGCCGGGTAGCTCCACCAAACCCGTGCGACTGCCTCGCAGTGCTGATGCGCTGTCCGCTTCCCAGGGCGCCGGGACTTCCCGTGCGGCCTGGCGGGCGGAGAGAGCACCGCAACGCGGCCCTCACTACTCCCTCCGCCAGACGAGGAGCACCTGATGACCACCTCGACCGCGATGCCCACCGCCCGGCAGCGCAAGAGCCGGACCCGCACGACCAACGTCTCCTCCCAGCCGGCGCTTCTGGTGTCGGCGCTGCCGCTCAACTCGGTCCAGCTCACCCACCGCGCCGAGGTCTTGGCCTGCCCGGCCTGTGAGACCTGGTGCCCGCTGACCCTGAACAAGGGCACCAAGCAGTGGAAGATCGCCCCGCACCACACCGAGCGCGCCGGCACCCCCGGTGCCCGTCGCTGCAGCAACTCCAACCGCCTGGTCGTCATCGACGTGACGCTCGCCCGGTGGCAGGAGCGGCGGGTCGAGGCCAGCGCCGACGTCGCCTCCCGCCGGCCGACCACGGTGCTGCGCAAGGTGAAGGCCCCGCTGCCCAAGGCGCTCCACCAGCTCGCCCCGGCCGCGCCGACCGCCGACACCGCCCACGCCGCGTACGTCGGGCACCGCAGCCGCTGCGCGGCCTGCGCCGACCCGAAGAAGCGCTGCACCGACGGTCGGCGCCTGGGCGCCACCTACATCGAGCTCCTGCGCCAGGAGCCGGAGCGCCTCGCCGCCCAGGCCCGCGACGAGCGGGAGCAGCGGGACGAGGACAGCATCCAGGCCCATGAGCAGCTCCAGCGACGTCAGGCCCTGTGGGCCGAGCGGTACCCGGCGGCCGAGCAGGCCGCGCTGGAGCGTCGGACCGAGGCGGCCGCCGGACACGGCGACACCCGCCGCCGTGTCTACGGTCCCGGGATCGTGATCGAGCCCTACGACACCGAGACGCAGCCCCTGCGGGCGGAGGCGGTGCTCGCGGCGAGCCCGATCCGCAAGGAACGCGCCGCCGCCGCCTGACCCACCGACACCAGCACGAACCGCCACAGCGGCCCCCGACCCGCGCACATGGGTCGGGGGCCGCTGTGGCTGCTCGTTCGCAGCACAGAGCAGCAGGAAGGCCCCGGGGATTACGGCCCCGGGGCCTTCGTTCGGCCGTCCCAACCCACCTGCTCAGACGAGAGGAACACGACCGTGACCCCCATGATGGCACCCATCGACGCCCCGGCGAGCCTCCGCACCACCGACGATCTCGACGACCTGTACGGCCGCTACTCGGTCCGGCTGCTCGCGGCCGCCGCCGAGCAGCTCGCCGCGCTCGGCCCGGCCGCTGCCGACCTCGACGAGGACCTGGCCGACGCGGTGTGGGACGACGTCGCCGCCGGCCTCTACCCCGACGGCGCCCGCGGCCTGGACGGCCTGCTCGTCCTGCTGCGCGACAGGGTCCGCCAGGTCCGGGTCCGCGCGCTGGCCGCCAGCGAGGCGCTGCGCGAGGTCGTCATCGACCTCGACGACCTGGCCGACCTCGCCGACACCGAGCCGCACGCCATGATCCGCACCGTCCGGCCGCTCCCGGCCACCGTCTCCGCCGCCGTCGCCACCCTGCGCGCCCTCCCCCTGGCCGGGTGACGCGGTGAGCACCCAGCACCTCGGCGACCAGGAACTCGCCCGCCGCATGGAGTCCATCCGCCAGGCCGCAGAGGCCGCCGAGCGGGCCCGCCAGCAGGCCGAGCAGCTGCGCCAGCAGCAGGCCGCCGCCCAGGGAGGCACCAAGTGACCGCCAACGTGACCGACTTGGCCGTCTGCCGCTCCTACGGCGGCAGCACCGGCCAGGGCAGCAAGCCCATCCCGACCCCGCCGATCACCTCGAAGGGCGGCGGCCGGTGAGCAGCCCCGAGGACCAGGCCTGGACCCAGCGGCAGATGGACGAACTGCTGCGCAGGGCCCGGGAGATGCACCAGCGCGCCCAGGCCGAGAAGGCCGGCGGACAGAAGTAGCCCAGCCCCCTCGCGCCGCCGGCCTGGTCCGGCGGTGCCCCCCAGAGAGAGGACCACACCCGATGACGTCCGAGGAGTACGAGCGTCGGCAGGCCGAGCTCGCCGCGATGTTCGCCGCGTACGAGGAGGCCGACCAGGCCGAGTACGTGGCCTACATGGACGAGCTCGACGCCCGCGACGTCGCGGCCTGGGCCGACCCGGTCCTGGAGCAGCCGGCCACCGGCGGCGCGCTCCTGGAGCAGCGGCACGTCCTGGACGAGGCCGCCCACCCCGACCAGACCGCAGCGTTCCGGCGCCTCGCCGCCCGGGTCTGACCGCCGGTTGCTGTCGTTCGCCGCCGCGCCCCGCCCGAACCGATCGGGCGGGGCGCGGCGGTGTTCGACGGTGCCCGCCGAACAGGAGCACCAGAACCGGCC
The DNA here is from genome assembly GCF_040611255.1 of Kitasatospora sp. NPDC002965. NCBI lineage: Bacteria > Bacillati > Actinomycetota > Actinomycetes > Kitasatosporales > Streptomycetaceae > Kitasatospora > Kitasatospora sp. NPDC002965. Next base: position 6,323 of record NZ_JBEXNT010000236.1, read on the forward strand.
GGGGTCGTCCCGGCCGCGACGAGGAGGCAGAACATGGCGCAGCAGGAGATCCGCAACTCGGCCGAGGTCGCGACCGTGGCCGGGGCCGTGGTCCAGATCGGCACGGCGACGGGCCCGATCAACGTCGGCAACGGGCCGCAGCACAACGTGAGCACCAGCGGCAACCGTGTGCATTTCCACGGCGCCGGCGGCACCTACAGCGAGAGCACCGTCACCAGCATCCCGCTCGACCTGGTCTGACACGCCGCCACCGCACCCCCCCTGCACCGCCGGACGTCGCCGCCCCGCCCCGGGCCTCCCGGGCGCGGGGCGGCG
>NZ_JBEXNT010000237.1:0-6635 GCF_040611255.1 Kitasatospora sp. NPDC002965
CTCCGCCCGCCGCCCCGGCGGTCCCGCCGGTGGCCCCGGCGGCTCCCGCCGAGGCCCCGGCCGTGGCACCGGCCGTTGCTCCCGCCGAGGCCCCGGCCGTGGCACCGGCCGTTGCTCCCGCTGAGCCGCCCGCCGTGGCGGCCGCGGTGCCGGCGGCCGCACCGCCGACCACCGCCGCCCCGCCCACGGCGGCCGCGGCGGCACTGAACCCGCCCACACCGATCCAGACCAGCACGCCGCCGGGCAGCAGCGCCCGCAGTCCGTGGTTGATCTCGGACAGCTCCAGGCATGCGGCCGTGCACCGGTCGCACTCCTTGAGGTGTCGGCCGACCTCCGCGGAGGCCCGCTTGCGCAGCGAGCCCCGCGCGTAGGCGCCGAGCCGGTTGGCGTACGCCTCGCAGTCCCGCTCCTGGCTGCCCGAGACGTGCGCCTGGAGGAAGGCGGCGGCCAGCCGGTCGCGGGCCCGGTGGGCCTGGACGGCGGTCGCGTTGGCGGTCTTGCCGAGCATCACCGCGACGGTCTTGGGGGACTCCCGCTCGACCTCGGTGTGCCAGAGCACCACCCGGTCGTCCTCGGGAAGTTCGGCGTAGGCCTGCATCACCATGCGCTGGTCGGCCAGCGCCATCGCCCAGGCGTCGGCGCCGGGGTCGGCCAGGTCGAGGTCGACGACGGCTGCCGAGGTCTGCGCGAACACGCTGAAATCGTCGACGAGTTGCTCGCGCCGCTCGCTGCGGGTCCAGGCTGCGGCGACGTTCCGCACGGCGGTCAGCAGATAGGCGCGGACGGCGAACTCCGGCCCCTTGCCCGCTCGCAGGGCCTGAAGCGTCCGGGCGAACACCTCGCCGGCCAGGTCCTCGGCGGTGAAGCTGTCCCGGCAGCAGGTCCGGGCGTAACGGCGCACCGAGTCGACGTGCCGGCGGTAGATCTCCTCGTACGCGGTGTCGTCGCCGGCCCGGACCATGGCGGTCAACTCGGCGTCGGAAGCGGGACGTTCGCCGTCCACGGGGTCGGCGGGCGCGGGCACGGTGGGGCGCGCCGGGGTGCCGGGGCCGACGAAGGCCCCGGGGGTGACGCTGCCCAGCCCGGCCGGGGCCTGACCGGGTACGCGGCCCTGCGGGAGGGCGGCGGCGGAGGCGGAGAGCGTCTCGCGGCTGGGCATCCCGGCCTGGTCCGGCACCTGTGCGGACTGCAACGGGCCGGGCGGGGTCTGTTCCGGCTGCAGCTGCCCCGACGGTCCGGCGCCCGGGGTGGCGGGACCGGCGGCCGGGCCGTCAGGGCCCAGGTCGGGCCCGCTCGCGGCGGACCGGCCGAAGTCGAGGCCGTAGCCGTAGTCGTTCTGTTCCTCGGCGCTCACAACGGACCCCAGATTCCACGACAGCCCCCGTAGTGTGGCAGGGCGCGCGGGAGTGCGTGGGCGCACGATTCCCCGTTGCACGGCGCCGAGTGCGCGCGAACGGCGCGCATCGGGACATTGGCTCCAACCACGGGCAAAGGATGGCATAGCGCAGAGTTGGGCGGTAGCCGGACCGGCGGTGACCCACTCTTCCGTGGGGCCGTCGCGGATGTGTTCGCCCTGCTCCCGTTACCCGGGGCGACGGCGGCCGCACCCGGCGCGCGACCAGGTCCGCGCGCCGCCCGAATCTCCAACCTCCTTGCCCGGGGCGGACGGAGAGCGCCCGACCCGGGTGATGATCAACGTGCCCGTAGACCGTCCAGCAGGATCTGCAGCAACCGGTCGGCCGGCCCTTCGCCGGGTTGACCGTCCGTCTGCCGACCACTCGGCGACTGGGTCGCCTCCCCGAGCGGGCCGACCCCGGAGACCGCCGCCGACACCGGGGCGGCACCGGACACCGGCCCCCCTGCCGGAGCCGGCAGGGCCGCCGGTCCGCTGCGCGCGGCGTGCACCGGTACCGACGCGGTCAGCACCAGCACCACGTCCGCGACGGTCACCCCGGGCCGCAGCTCGCCGGCCGCACCCGCACGCGCCACGAGCGCGGCGAGCAGCTGCAGCAGCAGCCGCGGATCGGCGTCGGCGACCAGTACGCCGACCTCGCCCTCGACCGTCTGCGGCCCCCCGGCGTGCGTTCCGCTTCCGTACGGCCCGCCGGCGTACGTCCCGCCTCCGTACGTCCCGCCCGCGTGCGCGCCGTGCGCGCCGGGGAGCGGCTCGTACCGGGCGGAACCGAACGCCGTGTTCAGCCCCACCACGTCGGGCGAGCGCTGCTCGGGCACCCGGCCCAGCTCCTCCGCGTACCGGAACGCCTCCGGCGGCAGCAGCCGCCCGGCCCCGGTGGACACGGCCCGGGCCAGGTACCCGGCCAGCGACTCCCACGCGCCGCCGCCGCCGTAGAGCGACTCGCGCGCCTGGGCCGTCAACCAGGCGACCTCCTCGGCGGCGATCCGCTGGACCAGCACCTCCTTGCTCGGGAAGCGCCGGTACACCGTGCCGACGCCGACCCCGGCCCGGCGCGCGACCTCCTCCATCGGCGCGCCGTATCCGAACTCGCCGAACACCTCGCGGGCCGCACGCAGCACGCTCTCCAGATTCCGCCGGGCGTCCACCCTCAGGCGTGCGCCCGGCAGCGGCCCGCCGGCCGGCACCGGTTCACCCCGGTACGGGGCCGCCGAATACACCGCCCCGGGCTGTGCAGGTGGTTCGGCGGGGCCTCGTTGCTCCGGCACCACGCCTTGGCCGGGGTGCGCCGCACCCGCTCGCCCCAACAGTCGCTCCTGCTCCATCATCCCAACTCTCCCCCGCAGGCGTCCGATCCCGGACCCTGTCGTCGCCCGCCCCTGCACCCCCCGGTGCAGCTCCGCCTGAAAGAAATGACCGATGCCCCATCGCTAGTGCCGCTGGTACCGCCCGGCCGCGGGTGCGGCCACGCGCAGACCACCCGGGCCCGTTCCGGCGGGTACCGCCGAACGTTCCGGGTACGACCGGCCCGGTGTGGCGGCGCCCGTCCGGGGCCTCGCCCGGGAACTACCCTTCCCCGGATCACGGTCCCGCAGTCGGGTTCTCCCGCCAACACTAGAACTGGCCGTAATGACCGATCCACGGTGCGTCGCCACCAGTTGACATGGCGGTGGCCGCTCCGCCACACAATCCGACCATAGTTCACGGCAGTTCGAGGCCGAAAGTGCGTCAGAAACTCGCCCAGGCAGCACATTCGTCCCCACGAGTCGTCTCACGCCCCATCCGTCACAGCACAGACGGTGGACAAGAGCGGCCCGGCGGTCCTTTATTGGTGGGCGTGATGGGGGCATGCCCGGTCGAAGGCGGGCTGCCGGCCCCATCGACAGGAGGTGCGCCATCAGGATCCTGATCGTCGGCGGCGGGTGCGCGGGGATGTCCACCGCCCTGCACCTCCAGCGCGGCCTGCGCGAGCGGCTCCGCCGCGGCGAGGACGAACTGACCCTGGTCGAGCCCCAGGGCTATCTCACCTACCACCCGCTGCTCGCCGAGGTCGCCGCCGGCTCGATCGACCCCCGGCACGTGGTCGTCCCGCTCCGCCGCGAGCTGCCGGACTGCCGGGTGCTCACCGCCCGGATCACCCGGATCGAGCACGCGACCCGCCGGGCCTGGGCCGATGCCGCCGCCAAGGGCGAGCCGCCCGCACCGGTCGAGCTCGACTACGACGTCCTGATCCTGGCCCCGGGCTCGGTCTCCCGCACCGCTGCCGTCCCCGGGCTGGCCGAACACGGCCGCGGCTTCTCCACCGTCGGCGAGGCCGTCGGCCTGCGCAACCACGTCCTGGAGCAGCTCGACCTGGCCTCCACCACCCGCGACCCGGCCCTCCGCCAGGCCGCGCTCACCTTCGTCTTCGTCGGCGCCGGGTACGCGGGCGTCGGCGCGCTCGCCGAGCTGGAGGACATGGCCCGGTACGTGATCCGCGGGCACCACAACATCAGCCCCGGCGACCTCCGCTGGGTGCTGGTCGAGGCCACCGACCGGATCCTCACGGAGGAGTCGCCGGAGCTCGCCGCCCACACCCTCGCCCAGCTGCGCGAGCGCAGCGTGGACGTCCGGCTGCGCACCACCCTGGAGTCCGCGGCCGACCGGGTCATGGCGCTCTCGGACGGCAGCCGGTTCGCCGCCCGCACCCTGGTCTGGACGGCCGGCGTCCGCCCCGCCCCGCTGCTGCGCGAGACCGACCTGCCACTGGACACCACGGGCCGGGTCCGCTGCCTGCCCACCCTCCAGGTGCTCGCACCGGACGGGCGGGCGCTGCCCGGGGCGTGGGCCGCCGGGGACTGCGCCGCCGTGCCCGACCCGCACGCGGACGGCGCGCCGTGTGCTCCCAACGCCCAGCACGCCTTCGCCCAGGCCGAACTGCTGGCCGCCAACGTGCTCGCCTCACTGGACGGGGGGCCGCACGGCGCGGGCATCGTCGCGTACCGGCCGGGCGCACCCGCCTGTTCCACCTCCTTGGGCCTCGGGCGGGCCGTCGCCCACACACGGCGCGGCGGACGGCTCACCGGGCGGCGGGCCTGGTGGCTGCACCGGGCCCGGCACCTGCGACGGCTGCCGAGCGGGGACCGCCGGGTGCGGGTGCTGATGGACTGGGCGCTGGCCGGCCTCTTCTCCCGCGAGGTGGTCTCGCTCGGAAAGCCCGAGCAGCCGGAGTTCGCCGACGACCGGCCCACGTGAGGCGCCGTCCGCGACCCCCCGGGGGCCCGCGGACGCGTCACCGGGGCCCGGGAGAGCCCCGCCGTCACCGATCCGACGACCGCGCCGGGCGCGGGCGACTTCCGGAATCGGGTCTCCGCCTGACAGGATCTGCCCGACCGAGTCATTACCCGGTGTGCTGATGTGCATACAAAAAGTGATGATATGTCTGGAACCCGAGGAAGCGGCCGTCGTTTGAACCTCATGCGCTGGAGCGCCCGGCTCACCGGAGTCCCGCGGCGTGCCGCCCTGTCGGCCGGGGACGGCACCGACCAGGGCCCGCCGTCCGGCGACGGCGTCGTGGTGCCCAGCCCCCGAGACCCCACCAGCCCCACCGGCCATTCCGGGCTCCTGGACGTACTCGACCCGACCGGAGTGTTCGACCCGCACCGGCCCCAGGACCTCCGCGAGGTCCTCAACCGCATCCCCGCGCCGGTCGCCGTCACCTACGGACCGCTCCACCAGCTCGGCTACGCCAACCGCGCGTACCGCGAGCTCTTCGGCGAACGGTCCACCGGCCTGCCCGCCTGCGACGCCCTGCCCGAACTCGGCACCCTCGGGGTCCTGCCCCTGATGGACCAGGTCATCCGCGGCGGCAGCCCGCGCAGCGTCAAGGCCCGCTGCATCCTCGGCCTCACCGGCAACCGCTACTACAACGTCTCCTGCGTTCCGCTCAGCCGCGACGCGGGCCACGGCGAGCCGGGCGCGGCCGACGACCGGACCGCCGGCGTCCTGATCTTCGCCGCCGAGGTCACCGACCAGGTGCTCGCCGCCGCCCGACTCCGCGAGTCCGAGCGCCGCCAGCGCGAGGCCGCCGTCACGCTCCAGCGCAGCCTCCTCCCGCAGAAGCTCGACCAGCCCGCCGACCTCCGGGTGGCCGCCACCTACCAGCCCGGCGGCGCCGAGGCCGCGGTCGGCGGCGACTGGTACGACGTCATCGCCATCGACGGCGGCCGCACCGCCCTGGTCATCGGCGACGTGATGGGCCGCGGCCTGCGCGCCGCCGCCGTCATGGGCCAGCTCCGCACGGCCGTCCGCGCCTACGCGCGCCTCGACCTCCCGCCGCACAAGGTGATGAGCCTGCTCGACGGCCTCGCGATGGAGATCGACGCCAACCAGATCGCCACCTGCACCTACGCCGTCTGGGATCCGCAGCGGCACACCCTCGGCTACGCCTCGGCCGGTCACCTCCCGATGCTCCTGCGCTGCCCCGACGGCACCGTCCTGCGGAGCGAGGAGCAGAACGGACCGCCGCTGGGCACCGGCGGCGGTGTCCACCTCTCCCACACCCTCCGCCTTCTCCCCGGCACCACCGGCGTCCTCTACACGGACGGCCTGGTCGAGCGTCGGGACGAGGACATCGACCAGGGCCTCGACCTTCTCGCCCACACCCTGGCCGGCGCGGTCGGCGCCCCGGACGTGGTCTGTGCCCGTCTGCTCCGCGCCATGGGGGTCACCTCCGACCACGACGACGACGTCGCGGTGCTCGCCTTCCAGTTGCCGACGGAGGAGGAGTCACCCGCCCGAAAGCCGGCGCTTGACTCCGTCTCCCACGAGGTCTAGTGTTCTCCGAGTTGCCTGGCAGGGAGCACCGGACACGCATCTGCGCGGACGGTCCCGGGGCGGCCAATCCTCTGAAACACCACCTCTTCCTGTATTCGGGCCGAGGCGTGTCGTCCTTTTTTCGATACGTTCCGGCCAGGGTCCAATTGGCGTGCTCGCTTTCGAGGATTGCGGTCGGATTCGCTTTTCGGAGCGGGGTTCGGCTACAGTTCGGAACGTCGGACGGGGCGTCAAGCCGCAGAAGACACCAGCGAGTTGGACGAACGAAGCGCCGGAAGCGGAGCGGAAAGCGTCTGGTAGGCTGGAAGCGTGAAAGCGAGTCAGGTGAGTGAAACTCCGGAAAACGGAGCGGAAAACGTCTGGTAAGCTGGAAACACGAAAGAACGAAGCGCCCGGAGGGCCGGTG
>NZ_JBEXNT010000238.1:0-6606 GCF_040611255.1 Kitasatospora sp. NPDC002965
CGCCCTTCGAACACCACCCCGACCTCCCCCACGTCACCGCCCCCGGCCTCGACGCCACCGTCATCCACGGCACCCTCGACACCGCCCCCGCCCCCCGCCCCCCCCCCCCCCCCCCCCCCGGGGCCGCCCCCCCCCCCCCCCCCCCCCCCCCCCCCCCCCACCACCCCCCCGAACCCCCTCAGGCATGACCAGCACACCGCAAGGAGCACCCATGGGAGCCGAGCGCTTCACCACCTACCAGGACGGCATCGACGTCACGCAGGCGTTCCGGGACGCCGTCGAGGACGCCCGGTACGAGTACGGCCACCGGGGCTACACCGGCACGATCGCGGAGAAAGAGGACTGGCAGACCGTCACCAGCACCCCTCTGTCAATGGACGACGCCGAGGCCCTGGCCGACCGCATCATGCGCGACTACGAACACCCGCTCCAGGACGCGTGGGGGCCCGCCGGCGCCATCCCCGTCCTGAGCGACCGCCGGCAGATCACGGTGACCGTCCCGCCCAGCACACCCGGCTACAAGACACCGGAGGAGGCCGCGACCGCCGTCCTCGCCGAGAACGGCCAGCTACTGCCGGGCGAGACGGTCGAGCGCCGCACCACCGGCACATTCAAACACTGCCCCCGGACCGGCCTCATCCGGTCCGCCGAGCTCGACGTCACCCTCCAGGGCGGCCCGGCCGAGCACCGAGGATGGCTGTTCTTCGGGTACGCATCCTACTGACCCCGCGGTCGCCGCCCGCCCAGCGGCGAACCCCGGGAACCACACCACCTCATGGATGCTTTTTTCATGGTTGCCTTTCTATTGTCAGGACGGATGACATCCGGAAGGCATCGGATACTTTCGAGGAGACGAACCCGTGAGCACCCCCATCGACGACACCGCCCCCGGCCAGCCCCTGCTGGACCGCAACGGCTCCCCGATCGGACGAAGGGCGCTGGTCCGACTCCACGACACCGAACAGGGCAGCGCGATCGCCCTGGTGATCGGCCGAGAGGAGAGCACCGGCCGACCCCGAGTCGCAGTGGCCGACCCCCGTCAGCGACTCTGGGAGATCGCCGTCGTCGACCCCGGGCGGCTGGAACTCACCGAGGAGCGCGCCCAGTTCATCGAGGCCGAAGACGACGGCCCGCCGACCGACGCCTGGCTGATCCTTGACCAGCGGGGCCGCATCATCGGCCGCACCGTAGGCGAGCGGATGGAGGATGCCCGCCGGGCAGCCGAAAGCCTTCCGGTGGTCCGGCGGACATCGGCGCGAGACGGCGGGTTCGCGCTGCATCGCCTGAGCGCCCACCAGCTGACACCCGGCGACCGGACCCGACTGGAGTCCTACAGGAAGGACCCGCAGGCTCCCGGCAGGATCCGACCGGTGGGCAAGGCCGTCTCCGTTCCCGCCGACACCGCATCCGGAACTGTGAAACCGGCGGCAGGACCCGCCCGGCACGCCCCCCACGAGAGCGAGCGTCGATGACCGATACGGAGAAGGCGGAGCTTGCCCACCGCTTCGACGAGGTGGGCCGAGGCGTCGCCGCAGCCCTCGACACCATCCCTACGATGGAACCCGGCTGGTGGCACCAGGCGGAGCGCTGGGTCTACGGCGCCGTCACGCTGTACCACCCGACCGGGCTGGCGCTGCGGCTGGAGCACGCCCGCTACAACGACGAGGCCCGGGGCCGGCTGACCGTCCACGGCGTCATGCCGCTGGGCTGGAGCGGGGACACGCAGTTCACGATCGGGGTGTCCATCGGCCGTGCGCCGCAGGACATCGCGCGGGACATCCACCGGCGGCTGTTGCCGGACTACATGGCGGCGCTGCCCGGCGCCCTGGCCGAAGTCGCCGATACCGAACGGCTGCGTCTCGCCAGGACCGAGGCCATGCGGACACTGGCGCAGGCCCTCCCCGCCCTGCACACCTATGACTGGGACCGCGAGCAGAGCGCCGGCTCCTTCCACTCCGAGAGCCGTCACCACGCCGAACGCGCCTACGGCTACGGGACGGTGCGCGTCAACCACGGGGCCGAGTCGGCCGATCTCAAGCTGACCGGGGTTCCGCTCGACCGAGCCCGGGCGATCCTCGCCATCCTTCACCGCCCTCCGGCAACGCCTGCGACCGAGCCGGCCGACGACAGCCGACAGGCAGGGGTGGCGGCCCGGCCGCCGCCCCTGCCTCGCAGGACCTGCCAGCCCACTTATTTCAATGCATTTTCCATGGTAGTCTTTCTCTTGTCAGGCCGGGTGGCTCCCGGAAGGCACTCGAACCCCATCCCCGCGAGGAAGGCCCTCACCGTGACGAAGCTCCCCAAGGACATCGCCAAGCTGCACCAGCAGGCCCAGGCCCTGGTTGACCTGGACCGGCCGCTCACCCACAGGGAGCGGGAGTTCGTGCTGGACCACTGGCAGGAGTCGTCCACCGCGTCCAACAGCCTGGACGGGGCGTTCTTCACCCCGCCCGGCCTGGCCGCAGCCTTCACCATCGAGACCACCGGGCCGGAGGTCCAGCGGGTGCTGGACCTCTGCGCGGGCATCGGCCGACTCGCCTGGTCCTGCATGAACGACCTGGCCGCGCCGGACCGCGAGATGGTCTGCGTGGAACGCAATCCCCTGTACGTCGAAGTCGGCCGCAAGGTCCTGCCCGAGGCCCGGTGGATCTGCGCGGACATCTTCGACCTGCCGAGCGACCTGGGCCGGTTCGACATGGTCATCAGCAACCCCCCGTACGGCTTCGTCGAGCGCAGCGGGGACGGGCCGGGCGTGCGTAGCCGCCGCTTCGAGTACCACGCCCTGGCCGTCGCCGCCGAACTGGCGGAGTGTGGGGTGTTCCTCATCCCCCAGGAGTCGGCCCCCTTCCGCTTCAGCGGCGTGCCGTCCTACCGGGAGGTGCGCAGCGTGGAGTACGAGCGGTTCGAGCGTGACACCGGGCTGCGGCTCCAGATGGGCACGTCCGTCGACACCTCCGGGGAGCGGGACCAGTGGCGGGGGGTGGCACCGGCGACGGAGCTGGTGTTCTGCGACTTCGGCGGGCGGGTTCCGCGCGCGGTCTCCGCCCCCGCGCCGGAGCCTGTCCCCGTCCCGGCGCGGACGTTCGTGCCCGGCCCCGTCGTCACCGAGGTGGCTCCGACGCTGTTCTGACCCCGTCTTCGGGGCCCGCCGAGCGCGGGCCCCGGGGCACGGCCCTCCGGCCGAACTCACCTCACCACACGTCCGCGACCCGAACCCGGGAGAGAAGATCATGACCAACCTCACCGCACGCCCGCTGCCGCCGGTGCGGAGCGCCTCCGCGCTCGCGGCCGGCCCTGCCACGGTCCCTCCCGCGCCGTGGGACGCCGAGCCGCTGTCCGAGCCCGGGGGAAGGACCGACCGCGACGCGGCCGACGAGGAGGGTGCGCCCGGCGGGACCGGGGCTGAACCGCTGGGGACCTGGGTCGTGGTCCGCCGTGTCGGGCCTGTGGCCGCCTGCACGAGTTCGGTCGAGTTCCCCGAGCATGCCGGCCTCGGCGGCCTGCTGCGGTACCTGGGCAACTACCCCGCAAGCCTCTACGCGGTCACGGAACATCTGGGCCGCCCCGTCACCCCGGAGGCGGGTGCCGAGCGGCCGGAGGCGCTCAACGCCCTGCTCCGGACCTACGGCCTCCCGCTGCCGGCCAAGGTGATCCCCCGGGGGCCCCGTGGGGGCGTCCCGGCGCCGTCCGCGTCCGGCGTGGCCTGAGAGGAGCAGCACGATGAACGGGACGATCACCAGGTCCCTGCCGTGGCGCGATGCCACGGCGTCGATCCGCCTGCCGCGCTGGATGGAGCAGCGGACGTGGACGAACGTTGAGGTGGTGGTGCGCGTGCGGTACCGCGTCTACTTGACGCTGAGGTGCCTCTTCGCCAGGAGTCCGGTCGGCATATGGGAGCTGGAGTGGGACGAGACCCTGAGTCCCGCCGGGTCCGCTTCGGCTCTGCACGCGCGGAGCGTGCTGGGGCCGCTGCTGGCCGAGCTCCTGGCCTCTGAGGAGATGGGCCCCCTGCTGGCCGAGCTGCACGTCGTGGAGGCGATGAAGGCATGGGAGAGGCTCCACCGGGCGCGGGTGGAGGCGGCCCGGGCGGCGGTGAAGGTGCGCGCGGCCGCGGCGGAGTTCGGGGCCTACGGTGTGCCGGAGGGCGAGTGTGCACGGCTTCTCGGGGAGTTCTACTCCACCGGGGACCTCCGCCGGGTCGGCCACCAGGCGCCGGGCTGACCGGCCCGCCCGGCGCCTGGTGGCCGAGGCTGCGTCGGGCGGGCACCGGGCGCGAGGGGTGCACAAGACTCTTTCAATGCATTATCCATGGTAGGCTTTCTATTGTCATCACGGGTGGCTCTCGTGTTGCCATCGAACCCTGCAGGAGGACCTCACCATGCCGACATTCGCCGCCGGTCGGGACGAGTTGCGGGCGGGCGCCTCTATGCTCGGCGCGGCGACGGACGGGGACGGCCGCGCGTATGCGAACGGCTTCCGTCCGGCGGCGCTGGAGTGGGACGGCTGGAGCTGCGACGTCTGCGACGTCTGCAACGCCGGGGCCGAGTGCGCCGATTGCCGGGCCTGTACCGACTTCGCGTTCCCCTATCCGCCGCACTGGGCCCGGCCGTGGGTCGAGGGCGAGCCGGAGCGGGGCATCGAGGCCTTCGGCGGGCCGGGCGGGATGTCCGCCGGGCGCGGACTGGTGGACAAGACCGGCGACTGGGTACTGATCGAATCCAACCGCGACGCCGCGGCGACCGCCCGGGCGGCCGGTCACTGGGTGGTCGAGGCGGACATCCGCAGGCTCGACCCCCGGCAGCCCGTCCTGCGGTGGGTGCGGCGCTTCCACGCCTCCCCGCCATGCCAGACGCTCTCCAGCGCGGGCAAGCGAGCCGGATGGGACCCGGAGGAGGCGTTCGAGCTCCAGTCGATCATGTGGCAGGCGAGCGAGGCCTTCGGCTACCTGTGGGTTGACGACCTGTGCAGCCTCTACGGCGGCCCGCACAGCTACGCCGGCGACGTCCTGGACGGCATGGAGGAGCACCCGGACGCCGACGGCTGGGGCGAGTTCTGCGGCGGCGGACACCTGCCGCCGTGCATGACCCCCGGCGACTTCCGGGAGTGGGCGGCGGGCGCGGTCTCCGACGAGCGCACCGCGCTCATGGCCGAGGTGCTGATCTGGCCGATGTGCCTGGTGCAGATCGGGGCCCCGCTGGCGTCGATCACCGTGGAGCAGTCGGCGAACCTGCTGCGGCAGAGCCCGGTGCTGGCGGAGGCCATCCAGTCGGAGATCACCAGTCCGGAGGGGTTCGGCTGGGCGTGGTGCTCGTGGCAGGTCGCGGACGCCGCCGACTTCGGCGCGGCCACGCACCGGGAGCGGGCGTGGATGGTCGCCACCCGCGACGAGAAGCCTCGGTACGCGGACTACGTGGACGGCGACGAGGCGGCCCGCGAGATGTGGGCGCACATCCTCAAGCGCACCGGCCGCCTGCCGGACTGGGCACCGGAGCTCGGCCGGCGGATCGAGCCCTACCAGGGACGTCCCGCCCTGCCGACGGTGACCGTGGCCGCCGCACTGAACCTCCCGTCCGACTGGTGGGCCGACACCCGGGGCAAGCGCGGGGTGAACCCCAGGACGGGCAAGCCGATGGGTGGCGGCTCGTTCCCGCTCAATACCGTCGGGCAGTGCGTCACCGCTCCCTGGTACGGAATCAGGTTCCGCCCGGCCGACGTCCCCCAGGGCGAGGGCGTGGTGAAGATCAGCCTGCCCGAGCTCGGCATGCTGGTCGGGTTTCGCCGGGACTACCCGTGGACCTACATCCCCGCCCGCAGGGGCGCCGAAGGCATTCGGAACATCGCCCAGATGGAGGCCGACGCGGTGAGCCCGTTCATGGGCGCGGCCGTCTCCGCCGCCGTCCAGGGCACGGACTGGTACGAGCCGACGGCGCGCTACCAGACAGCCCTCTACAGGCTGGAGGGATCGCACCCCGGTCTCGACGAGCCCGTCACCGACAAGGCCCGCCAGCCCCTTCCCGCGCAACGCGCAGCAGAGGGCGGGTTCGAGCAGCTGGAGTTCCCCGGGGCGGACGAGGTGGGAAGGCGGGAGCCGCAGCCCAATTCAATGCCTTCTTCATGGTAGTCTTTCTCTCGTCAGTCCGGGTGGCTCCCGGACGGCAATCGAACCGCCGTGGAGGCACCCGTGAGCACCCCCGTCCGCCCGATCACCATCGGCGACCTGAAGACGACCCTGGCCCACCTGATCCGGGAGAAGAAGTTCAGCCCCGACACTCCCGTGGTCCTGTCCTCGGACCCGGAGGGCAACCACTTCGCCCCCATGGAGGGCTGGACCGACGCGCTGTACGCCGACGGCGAGACCTACAGCCTGCCCGGCACCAAGGGCAGCAAGGAGGAGCGGAAGCTGGGGCACGTCCCGCCGCCGGGCGCCCGCAAGGTGGTCTGCCTGTACCCACTGGACGCGCACCCGGGGTCCGACCCGTTCGCCGGGCCCGACACGAACTAGCCGCACCCGGTCGGTGCCGGGTCCCGCCCGCTCCTGGAGGGCGGCGAGCACGGCCGCCGTCGCGTCGAGGGCATGGGCGGCGGGGTCGGCGGCTGCGTCCGGCG
>NZ_JBEXNT010000239.1:0-6540 GCF_040611255.1 Kitasatospora sp. NPDC002965
CCACCGCGCGTGGCGGCGGCCCGGTCCCGGTGACCGGCGGTCCGTTCCGGTGCACCGGCCGCCGGGTCCCGGCGGTGGCTGCGGTCCCGACGGCCTCAGCGGTCCCGACGGCGTCAGCGCACCGGCTGCGGGGCGCGCTGCGCCCGGACGGCCCGGGTCTCCGACGCCGAGGCCGCGCCCAGGCCCGCCCCCCGGGTCTCCTCGGCCCACAGCACGCAGACCAGCAGGCCGACCGCGGTGACGCCGGCCGCGATCAGCATGGTCGGCCCGGTGCCGAGTCCGGTCAGCGACAGCGGCAGCAGGTAGGTGCCGACGGCCGCGCCGATCCGGCTCACGGAGGTCGCGACGCCGACGGCGGTCGCCCGGATCTCGGTCGGGAAGAGCTCGTTGGGGTAGGTCCAGTCGAGCACGTTGGGCCCGCCGCACAGGAAGGCGTACGCACACAGGGCGACGACGGCGACGGCGGCCGGGGCGGCCGGCCACAGGCCCAGCAGGGCCAGCGGGACGATCATCAGGGCGAACGACCAGATGATCACCGGACGGCGGCCCCAGGTGTCGATCAGGCGCAGCGCCGGGTAGCAGCCCAGCAGGAACACCAGGCTCACCAGGCCGGTGCCGAGCGTCTCCAGCACCATCCCGCCCGGCATGCCGAACGCCGCGAGGATCTGCGGCCCGAAGGTGAGCATCGCGAAGAGCGGTGCGACCTGGCAGAGGAAGAACAGCCCGCAGAACAGGGCCCGGCGCCGGTACGGCGGGGTCATCAGCAGGCGCAGTCCGGTGGCACGGCCGGGCTCGGCCGGCTCGGGCATCAGCTCGCGCCCGTCCACCCGGACGCCGAGGTGCTTCTCGACGACACGGACCGCCTCGCCGACCCGCCCGTTGGCGGCGAGCCAGCGCGGGGACTCCGGCGAGCCCCGGCGGATCACCAGGAACACCACGCACAGCACGGCCGAGCTGGCCAGCATCCACCGCCAGCTGCCCGGCCCCCCGATCCGCAGGAACAGGTAGCCCGTCAGGTAGGCGAGCACCGAGCCGGCGTACCAGGCGACGATCTGCTGGCCGAGCAGCCGTCCGCGCTGCTTGGCGGGCAGCCACTCGGCCAGCAGCGAGGTCGCGATCGGGTAGTCGGCGGCCACCGCCATGCCGAGCACGAAGCGCAGCAGGGTGATCGCCCAGACGGCGTCGACCCAGAAGGACAGGACCGAGCAGGCGATCATCACGAGCAGGTCGGCGGTGTACATCACCTCCCGGCCGATCCGGTCGGTCAGCACGCCGAAGAGCGCGCCGCCGACGAACATGCCGATCAGGGCCGCGGCTCCGATCAGGCTGACGTCGGTGGCGGAGAGCCCGAGCTCGGGGCGCATGCCGATGAGGGCGACGCCGACGATGCTCAGGATGTACCCGTCGAGCAGGGGTCCGCCGGAGCAGGCGAGGGCGAGCCTGCGGTGGAAGGCGGTATACGGGGCGTTGTCGATGGTGCGTGACATGGAAGTCGGGTCCTCCGGAGCGGACGGCGGTGCTCCCGCACCCCGTACGCCGGCGTAGACGACGGATAGGCGGGCCGCCCCCCGGGGGGAACGGCCCGCTCGCCCGGAAACCGACCGGGCGACCGTCCACAGTTGCCCGCCTTTCCGACCCGGCCGCGGGGGCGAAGGTCAGCACGGGAGAGGACGGAGGTCCCGAATCGGACGGGCCCTCGGCCCCTGCCGGAACGGCGCCCGCCCGGTCGTGACGGGCCGTTCGGGGGTGTCCGCGCCCTCCGGGCCGCGCCGTGTGACGCTCGACACCCCGTCGGTTCCCCCGGCCGGGCGGTCCGGCGGCCCGCGAGAGCGGCGGTTTACTCCCGGCGGGACGGGTCAGACGGATCCCATGAGCGACCGACCCCGCCGTCCCGGCGTCTTCGACCACCACGGGAGCTGGCAGACCCGCGCGGCCTGCCGGCACGCCGACAGCCGACTCTTCTTCCACCCCAACGGCGAACGCGGTCAGGCCCACGAGGACCGTGACCGGGAGGCCAAACGCGTCTGCGCCCACTGCCCCGTCAGCCGGGCCTGCCTGGAGTACGCCCTGCTGGCCGAGGAGGTCTACGGCATCTGGGGCGGGCTGACCGAGGCCGAACGCGCCGAACTCGTCCGGCCCTCCCGCCGCAGGACCGCCCGCCGAACGGCCACCCACGACAGGGCCTCCTCGCGCGGTTCCCACGACGCGGCGTAGCGGACGCCGCTTCCGCGGGCAGGCACCGCGGCGCGCGCCGTCGGCGTCCCGTGCGGCGCCGGGCACGCCGGGCACGCCGGGCACGCCGGGGGCGCCTCCCCGCACGAACCCCTCTCTCTCTTCACAAAATCATCACGCGACCGGGGGACATCACCCCGCCGGTCCCGGGTAGAGCCGTCCTCGTCATCGCGGAACCGATGAAAGGACCGACATGGCTGCGCCCAGTGATGCTCTCCTCGCCCCCGCCCCGGCGGCCGTCCCCGGCCGGGCCGGACGAAGGGGTGCCTCCCCCGTCACCGCCCCGCCCGCGCCGACGGCCGTCCGGCCGCTCCAGGACGAACGGCCGGCGCCGTACGTGCTGCCCGAGGTACCGGACCCGTCCGAGGTCGCCCCCGCCGACGCCCGCGAGCTGACCCGGGACCTGCTCCTGCGGCTCCGGGACCTGGAGGAGGGCACGCCCGAGTACTCGTACGTCCGGGGCACGCTGATCGAGCTCAACACCTCGCTCGTGCGGTACGCGATGCGCCGCTTCGCCTCCGGCCGCGAGCCCCAGGAGGACCTCCTCCAGGTCGGCACCATCGGTCTGATCAAGGCGATCGACCGTTTCGACCACAGCCACGGCGTGGAGTTCACCACCTTCGCGATGCCCACCATCCTCGGTGAGATCCGCCGGCACTTCCGCGACACCACCTGGGCGGTGCACGTCCCGCGCAGGCTCCAGGAGCTGCGACTGGCGCTGGCCAAGGCCCAGGAACGGCTCGCCCAGGGCCTCGACCGCGCGCCGACGGTGGCGGAGCTCGCGGAGGACCTCGGCCTCACCCAGGAAGAGATCATCGAGGGGCTCACCGCAGCCAACGGTCACTCCGCCGGGTCGCTGGACTCCTCGGCCGACCCCGACGCCGCGGACTCCCCGCTGCGGCGCCTCGGTGGCGTGGACGGACGGCTGGAACTGGTCGAGAGCCTGGTCGCGCTGAAGCCGCTGATCGCCGAACTGCCCGAACGCGACCGGCTGATCCTCTCGATGCGCTTCACCGAGGAACTCACCCAGTCCCAGATCGGCGCCCGCCTCGGCGTCTCCCAGATGCACGTCTCCCGCCTGCTCAGCCGAATCCTGAAGCGGCTCCGGGACGGCCTGGACGAGTCCTGAGACGGCCCGAGTCCCCGCCCGTCGCCGAGGCCGGGACCGCGCATCCCCCTGCGCCCCTGGCTGTACGGCCTCTCATCGGCGTAAGGTCACCGAGAGCATCCGGAGAGAAGGGCACGTACCATGCCAGCCCAGGACGACCAGTATCCGGTGGCCGCCCCGGCGGCCACCGTGCCCACCGCACCGGGCGTAGAGGTTCGCCTCGCCGGCACGGAGTCGGCCGTCTGCGCACTGAGCGGCGACCTCGACATCGACAGCCTCGCCCCGGCCGAGCAGGCCCTCACCGAGCTGGTGGCCCAGCGCCCCCGGCGGATGGTCGTGGACCTGCGCGAGGTCGGCTTCTGCGACTCCTCGGGGCTCAACCTGCTCCTGAGGGCGCGGCTCGCCGCCGGCAACGCGGACGTCGAGTTCCGGCTCGCCGCGCCGTCCCCGCAGGTCGCCCGGCTCCTGGAGATCACCGGAGCCGAAGCGGTCTTCTCCATCCACGAGACCGTGCCCGCCGCGCTTGCCTCCTGAGGCGCGGCCGGGCACCCTCCGTGCCCGCCGGGCCCCAGTGGCCCGGCATCCACCCCCAGGCGCAGGAATAACTCCGATGCCCCGGGGCAACCGATCAGACGACCTCTCATCACCCGTGCGAGGAAGGGGTGAGCGACCCATGGCGACGAGCCGCGGCGCGCTCGACGGCAGCCGGTCCGGGAGCGGCCGCCCGGCGAGCGGGCAGCGCCGGCGGCTTCGGCTGGCCGGGCTACCCAAACCGGTCGCCCGCTCCCGGGCGTTCACCGGCGAAGCACTGGCCGACTGGTCCTGGCTACGGCCCGAGGACGGCGTGGACCCCGACGTGGTCGACGACGTCGTCCTGCTCGTCGCCGAGCTGGTGGCCAACGCGATGATGCACGGCGGGGGCCCGCTGGAGCTGGTGCTCGACGCCACCGAGGCGCGTCTGCGGATCGAGGTCAGCGACGGGTCCTCGACCCTGCCGGAGCTCCGGCTGCCGCACCGGCCCGGAGTGCCCGGCGGACACGGCCTGTTCATCGTCCAGCGGGCGGCCGACCGCTGGGGCGCCGCGCTGCACGAGAGCGGCAAGGCGGTCTGGGCCGAGATCGACAGCCACCGGCTGGTGCCCGTACAGGGCTGACCGGCCGCCGGGGCGCCACCCGGACCGGGCGTGCCGTGGTCCGCGCCCGGGGCCGGACGCGCACCACGGCGCGGCTGGGGTCAGCTCCAGGGGTTGGCGGGCTGGTCGTTGATCGCGGTCCAGAAACGGGTGTTGTTCGGGATGTCACCGTAGGCCCAGAAGGTCCAGCCACCGGTCTGGGCGAGGTCCGGACCGTAGTGGCCGTCGTGGAACTCGGCCTCGCGCCACCCGGCACCGAACGTGGCCTGGCAGACACTGTCGGCCGCGCCGCGGCTGTTGAGGCGGCTGCCCTTCACCGGGCGGCTGAGCGCCACGGTGCCCTGGGCCCAGCCGTCGTAGAAGCCGATGCTGATGCCGGCCGGGGCCGGGCTGCCGTCCACGTTGAGGCAGAGCACGGGCAGCGAGACCGACGGCGCGGTGTCGCCGTAGTAGGCGTTGCTCGACGTGCCGCCGGGGCCCCCGACGTGGACCGTGTCGTCCGGCCCGTACCCGAGGACCTCCCAGGTCATCCCGTAGTGCGTGGCCGGCCCCGGGGCGGCGTTGGCCGGAACGGCGGTCAGCGGGACCACGACGGCCGCGGTGAGGGCCACCGCGGCAGCGGCGAGGCGCTTGGTGAAGGTCATGGCTGTGTCTCCAGAGATCGCAGGCAAGTAGTGGGAACGCCCCCGGCCTTTCATCGGCCCGGTGCGGGTTCGACCCTCTCAATCGACGGCACCGATCTGGCATGATCTGGTCATCAGACCGTCACCAAACGCGACGGCCTGACAGCGGTGTGCAGCGCCCTGGGGAGGGGAACGCATGGAGTTCGCGATTCTGGGACCGCTGGAGGTGCGGACCGGCACGGCCGGCAGGGTCCGGCTGGGGGGCGACCGGCAGGAGCGGCTGCTCGCGGCCCTGCTGCTGAACGCCGACGGCTCCGTCCCGGTGGCGCGGCTGGTCGACGCCGTCTGGGACGACCGGCCACCGGCCACCGCCGACCGCCAGGTCCGCAACCTCGCCGGGATGCTCCGCCGGCTCTTCGACCGGGCCGACCCCGGTGGCCCGGCCGTGCTGCTCACCGACGGCCACGGGTACCGGATCTCACTGGACGGCCACCGGCTGGACGCCCGGACCTTCGCCGACCGGATCGCCCGGGCTCGCGCCACCGCCGCAGGCGGCGAACCGGCCGCCGCGGCGACGGGCCTGCGGGAGGCGCTCGCCCTGTGGCGCGGCCCCGTCCTGGACGGGCTCCCCGGACAGCTGCTGGCGGCGGGCTCCGTCGCGCTGGACGAGCTGCGGCTGACCGCCTGGGAGGACTGTCTCGACCTGGAGGCAGCCCTGGGCCGGCACCGGGCCACCGTGCCGGAACTCACCGCGCTGGTGGCCGACCACCCGCTCCGGGAACGGTTCGTCGGGCAGTTGATGCGGGCCCTGCACCGCTCCGGCCGCACTGCCGACGCCCTCGCGGTCCACCGGCGGTTCGCCGGACGGCTCGCGGAGGAGCTGGGACTCGATCCGAGCAGCGAACTCCAGCTGCTTCACCTGGAGTTGCTCACCACCGGTCCGGGCCGTCCGGACGGGCCGCGCCCGGACGGCGGCGGGGCCCGAGGGATCCGCGGCGAGCGGACGGACGGCGGGGCGGGCGCCAGAACGACGGGTGGCAGAACGACCGGTGGCAGCGGGACGGGTGGCAGCCGGACGAGCGGGCACCGGCCCGCCGAGCACGGGACGGGCGGGCGCGAGCGCCACCCGGAAGCGACCGGGCAGGAGGCACCCGGCCGGTCGACGGCCCGGCGGGAGCGGGCGGAGCCGGAGCGTGCGGGGCCGGCGCGGACCGGGCGGGGCGGGGCGGGACGCGGCAGCGCCACGGCGGTGGGCACCGGCCGGGACGGCACCGGACACGCCGGGCCGGAGAGACCGGCCGGGTCCGTGCCGCGGCCGGCCCAACTGCCACCGCCGTCGGCCACGTTCACGGGCCGTGAGGCGGAGCTGGCGACGCTGGACGGGATCGCGGGGCTCGACCGCCCCCCGGCGCCGGACGCGCCCGCCGGGCAGGCGGGCACCGCAC
>NZ_JBEXNT010000240.1:0-6341 GCF_040611255.1 Kitasatospora sp. NPDC002965
CCGGTGGCTGTGCGGGGGCGGTGGCGGCGGGAACGACGGCGCCCGCCGGGCCGCCCGGGTGGGCGGGCTCGGCGGGCGGTCCCCGGCGGGCTCAGGAGTGGCGGGGCGGCGGGTCAGACGCCCAGGTCGGTGCGGAGCGCGGCGAACAACCCGGCCAGTGCCGTCCGGTCGGCCGCCGCGCCGTAGACGTAGAAGTCGGGCCGCACCAGCACCGCGACCGCGCCGGCCCCCGGCCCCGCTCCTACTCCCGCTCCCGCTCCCGCCAGGTACGGCAGGTAGACCCCGTCGACGTCGCCCACCGCGCCCGGCGGCGGCTCCTGCCCGCCGTCCTCGACGACCTGCACGGCGTGACCGCCGAGCTCCGCCAGCCAGGCGCCGTCCTCGGCGGAGAGGAGCGTCTCCGGCGGTTCGGTGGTGAGCAGCACGAAGCCGCGCCCCACCACGTCGTCGAAGCGGCCGGCCGGCCGCCCCGCCGCCGTGACGCGCCCCTGGACGACGAGGTCGCCGGCCGGGAAGCCGCCGTGCCGCAGGCCGGCGGTGAGCGGCTGGACCGGGGTGCGCGGGCGCGCGGCGCCGACCGCCGCGCCCTGCCGGGCGCGCTCCTGCGCGGCCAGCATCACGGTGTCGCGGTCGCGCGCCGCCGCCGGGTCGCTCTGGCAGATGACCCGCCCGAGGTCCATCGACATGGTGAGCGCGTGCCGCACGTGCTCGCGCCGCTCGGCGGCGTAGGTGTCGAGCAGCCCCTCGCCCGCCCGGCCGGTGAGCACCAGGTCGAGCTTCCAGGCCAGGTTGGCGGCGTCCCGGAAGCCCGAGCACATGCCCTGCCCGGCGAACGGCGGCATGAGGTGGGCGGCGTCCCCGGCGATCAGCACCCGGCCGCGCCGCCACTGGTCGGCGTACCGCGCCTGGAAGGTGTAGACGGCGTGCCGCAGCAGCGTGGAGTTGCCGGGGCCGATGTCGAACAGCGAGAGCAGCTTCCAGACGTTGGCCTCGCTGCCGAACTCCTCGGGCGACTCGTGGTCGAGCCGCATGAACTCCCAGCGCCGGTGGCCCGGACCGGCGGAGACGGCCGTGCGCGGCCGGGCCGGGTCGCAGACCTGGAGGTTGTTGGGGACGAACTCCCGGCCGTCGTGCGGGACGACGTCGCAGGTGAGCCAGTCGTTGAAGAACGCGAAGTCGGTGGCGGTGAGCCCGGCCTCCTCGCGCACCACGCTGTTCGCCCCGTCGCAGCCGATCACCCACCGGGCGGTGAGCGTGCCGCCCTCGGGGCCGTCGACGGTGAGGGCGACCGCCTCGCCGCGGTCGGCGACGGCCGTCACCCGGTGGCCGCGCAGCACGCGCAGCCCCGGTTGGCGCTCGCCGTGGGCGGCCAGCACGGCCTCCAGGCCCGGCTGGTAGACGGCGCTGGAGTCGGGCCAGCCGGAACGGCCGGCGTCCTCCACGTCCACCCGGAAGAGCGTGCGGCCGTCGGCGTTGTGCCACACGTAGTCCCGGGAGGACTCGACGTACTCGGCGAGCGCCTCCTCGACACCCGTGGCGGCGAGGATGCGGGCGGACTCGCCGTCGAAGGAGACCGCGCGCGGCATCGGGTAGGGCCGGGGGAACCGCTCCAGGACGGTGACCCGGTGGCCGCGGGCGGCCAGCAGCAGCGCGGCGGTCTGACCGACCGGCCCGTAGCCGACGATCGCGACGTCGGTGTCGGTCCCGGTGTCCCCGGTGCCGGCGTCGGGGCCCGGTGCGGTGTCCGGTACGGCGGAGGCGGCGGGTGCGGTCGTCATGCGGCGGCCGTGCCCTTCCGCAGGATGTCCGCGAGCACCCGGGCGTGCTCCTCGGGGTCGGCGAGGCCGCGCACCCGCTCGGTGCCGTCCTCGACGACCACCAGCCGGGTGCCGATCAGGATCCGCTGGCCACCCTCGAACGCCCGGCCGCGGACCACGATCCCGGAGCCGGCCAGGGCCCGGGCGAAGCGGTCCAGCTCCGGCGAGGGGACGAGCCACTCCGCGAACGCGCGCGGCTCCGGGTGGAAGCGGTAGACGGCGCGCCAGTCACCGGTCCGGCCGCGGCGCTGGACGACGTGGTGGCCGGTGTCCGCGCGCACGATGCGGAAGTCGGTGCCGCCCTGCGACTGCACCTCGTCGAGCACCACCCGCAGCGGTTCCAGGTAGGACGGCCCGACGAAGCCGACGTCGACCAGCCAGAACTCGCCGTCCAGCCGCACGAAGCCGAGGACGTGCTCCAGATCCGGCCCGAAGGTGTCGTCGACCTGGCGGATCCCGGCAGAGAAGAGCCCGGTCTCGTAGCCCAGTTCGCGGAGCAGGGCGAGGAACAGTCCGTTGAGCTCGTAGCAGACGCCGCCCCGGCCGCCGAGGACGAGGGCGTCGAACACGGCGTCGACGTCGATGTCCACGCCCGCCCAGAGGGCCTCGCCGCGCGCGGTGTTGAGCGAGGAGTCGTAGGGGATGGCGATCAGGTGGCGCCGGTGCAGCTCACGCAGGGTGGCGGCGTCGGGTACGAGCGGCCCGTCGTAGTCGAGGGCCTTGAGGTAGGCGGCGACGTCGATCACGGCGGTCACTTCCCTTCGGTGTGCTGCTCGTCGAGCAGGACACGGAGGTGGCTGGCGAGCCTGCCCGGGGTGGGCTGGTCGAAGACGAGCAGGGCCGGCAGTTCGAGGCCGGTGACGTTCTGGAGGCGGTTGCGGAGTTCGACGGCGGTCAGCGAGACGAAGCCGATGTCGAAGAAGACGTCGTCGGTGCCGACGGAGTCGGCGCCCTCGTGCCCGAGGACGGCCGCGACCTCCGTGCGGACCACGTCGAGCAGGACGGCTTCCTGCTCCTCCGGGCCGCCGTCCGCCAGGCGGCGGGCCAGGGCGGCGCCGGGAGCCTCCTCGGCCTCGGCGGCGGTGCCGGTCTCGGCGGTGTCGATGTCCATCGGGGATTCTCCTGCGTGGGTCGTCACGGGCACCGACTCCAGCCAGTAGTGCCGGTGCTGGAAGGCGTAGGTCGGGAGTTCGGAGGGAGCGAGGGGTCCGGCCCCGGCGTAGGAGGCCGACCAGTCGACCTCCACCCCGCGGACGTGGAGTTCGGCGGCCGAGAGCAGGACGCGGTCCCACCCGCCCTCGTCGCGCCGCAGCGTGCCGGTGACGGCCGCCTCGCGCACTGACGCCGCCTCCAGCGCCTCGACGATGCTGTGGGCGAGCACCGGGTGGGCGCTGACCTCGACGAACGCGCGGTACTCCGCGGCGGCGAGGGTCTCGACGGCCTCGGCGAAGCGGACGGTCTGCCGCAGGTTGCGGTACCAGTACCCACCGTCCAGCTCAGGACCCTCCAACCACCGGCCCTCCACCGTCGACAGGAACGGGATCGCGGCGGGCCGGGGCCTCACCGCGGCCAGGAGCTCGGCGAGTTCCTCCTCGATCGACTCGACGTGGGACGTGTGGGAGGCGTAGTCCACCGGGACGCGCCGCACCCGCACACCCTGCTCCTCGAAGCCGGCCACCAGCGTGTCCAGCGCGTCCGGGTCACCGGCCACCACCACGGACGACGGCCCGTTCACCGCCGCCACCTCCACACCGGCCGGCAGACCGTCGGCCACCCGCCCGTAGGGCAGGCCCACGGACACCATGCCGCCACGACCCGCCAGACCCCGCGCGATCGCCTGCGAACGCAGCGCCACCACGGCGGCGGCGTCCTCCAGCGACAGGATCCCCGCGACATGCGCCGCCGCGATCTCACCCTGCGAATGCCCCACCACCGCGTCCGGCACCACACCCAGCGAACCCCACACCCGCGCCAGACCCACCATCACGGCGAACGACACCGGCTGCACCACGTCCACCCGCTCCAGCGAGGCGGCACCCGGCACCTGATTCACCACATCCACCAACGACCAGTCCACATAAGGCTTCAGCGCACCCTCCACCTCCGCCAGAGCCCGCGCGAACACCGGGGACTCGGCCGACAGACGCCGACCCATCCCCACCCACTGCGAACCCTGACCCGGGAACACGAAGACGGTCTCTCCGGCGACGTCCGCCGTGCCGGTGACCAGGCCGGGTGCGGCGGCGTCGCCCGCGAGCGCGGCCAGTCCGCCGCGGTGGCCGTCCAGCGTGTCGGCCACCACGACGGCGCGGTGCGACAGGAGCGCCCGGGCCTCGGCGAGCGTGCGGGCGGCAGCCGTCTGGTCCGGGCCCTGCGCGTCGGCGTAGTCGAGCAGCCGCTCGGCCTGGGCACGCAGGGCGACGGCCGAGGCGGCGGACACCAGCCAGGGGACGGCCGGGACGGCGCGCGCCGGGGCGTCCGGCGCCGCGGAGACCTCCGGTGCCTCCGGGGCGTGCGGCGCCTCGGGCGTCTCCGGCGCGGGCGCCTCCTCCAGGATCACGTGGGCGTTGGTGCCGCTCACGCCGAAGGCCGAGACGGCGGCCCGGCGCGGGCGGTCCAGCTCGGGCCACGGCCGGGCCTCGGTCAGCAGCCTGACCTCACCGGCCGACCAGTCGACCTGCCGGGTCGGCTCGTCCACGTGAAGGGTCTTCGGCAGCACACCGTGCCGCAGCGCCTCCACCATCTTGATCACGCCCGCGACCCCGGCAGCCGCCTGGGTGTGCCCGAGGTTCGACTTCAACGAGCCCAGCCAGAGCGGCTGTTCGGCCGGGCGGCCCCTGCCGTAGGTGGCGAGCACCGCCTGTGCCTCGATCGGGTCGCCGAGCGGCGTGCCGGTGCCGTGGCCCTCGACCGCGTCGACGTCCGCCGCGGTCAGCCGGGCGTTGGCGAGCGCGGCCCGGATCACCCGCTGCTGGGCGGGGCCGTTGGGCGCGGTCAGGCCGTTCGACGCACCGTCCTGGTTGACGGCCGAGCCCCGGACCACGGCCAGCACCTCGTGACCCAGCCGCCGCGCGTCCGACAGCCGCTCCAGCACCAGGACGGCCACACCCTCCGCCCAGCCGGTTCCGTCGGCCGCGTCGGCGAACGCCTTGCACCGGCCGTCGACCGCGAGGCCGCGCTGCCGGGAGAACTCCACGAACGGCGACGGCTGGGACATCACCGCGACGCCCCCGGCCAGGGCCTGCACGCACTCGCCGTTGCGCAGGGCCTGGGCGGCCAGGTGGACAGCGACCAGGGAGGAGGAGCAGGCGGTGTCGACGGTGATCGCGGGCCCCTCCAGGCCGAGGGTGTACGCGACCCGGCCCGAGGCCACCGAACCCGAGGTCCCGGTGGCGAGGAAGCCCTCCAGCCCCTCGGGCACGCTCCGCAGCCCGGTGGCGTAGTCGTGGTACATCACGCCGGAGAAGACACCGACCGGCGTGCCGCGCAGGTCCGCCGGGTCGAAGCCGGCCCGCTCCAGGGCCTCCCAGGACGTCTCCAGCAGCAGCCGCTGCTGCGGGTCCATGGCGAGCGCCTCGCGCGGCGAGATCCCGAAGAAGGCGGCGTCGAAGTCCGCGGCGCCGCGCAGGAACCCGCCCTCGCGGACGTAGGAGCGGCCCGCCCGGTCCGGGTCGGGGTCGAACAGCCCGTCGAGGTCCCAGCCGCGGTCCTCGGGGAACTCGGCCACGCCGTCACGGCCGTCGGCGACCAGCTGCCACAGCTCGGCCGGGGAGGAGACGTCACCGGGGAGCCGGCAGGCCATCCCGACGATGGCGATCGGCTCGGTGGCCGCCGCCTCCAACTTCGCCTTCTCGGAGGCAAGTTGCTCGTTGTCCTGGAGCGCGGCCCGCAGCGCCGCGACCAGCCTCGCCGTCTGGTCGGAGGCGGCCGCGCCGTCGATGGTGGTAGTCATGTCAGCCTTTCGGGAAGGATCGGTGAGCGCGGGATCGGGGGACGGTCAGCCACGGCCGCGCAGCGCGCGGGCGACGAGACCGTCGATGTCCAGGTCGGCGATGGCGGGCCCGTCCGCGGGCGGCAGCTCCGGAGCCGGGCCGGCCGGCGGCACGGTGCCCCCGGCGGCGGCTCCGGCCTCCGGCTCCGGCAGGAGCTCGGACCGCAGGTGACGGGCGAGTTCGAGCGGGGTCGGGTGGTCGAAGACCAGCGTCGCCGGGAGCCGGACGCCGGTCGCCCGGGCCAGCCGGTTGCGCAGCTGCACCGCGCCGAGCGAGTCGAACCCGGTCTCCTTGAACGCCTGGGCGGCGGCGACGGCGTTCTTGGACGGGTGCCCGAGGACGGCCGCGGCGGCCGAACGCACCAGGTCGAGGAGTTCGCGGTGCTGCTCGCGTTCCGGCAGCGCGGCCAGCCTGACGGCGAAGCCGGCCGCGTCGTCGGCCGTGGTGGTGGTGGCGGTGCGGCGGGGAGTGCGGACCAGCCCGCGCAGCAACGGGTTCAACTCACCACTCGCCGCCTGCGACCGCAACACAC
>NZ_JBEXNT010000241.1:0-6321 GCF_040611255.1 Kitasatospora sp. NPDC002965
GCCGTCAACGGGCTGACCCTCAACCAGGCCGTCGAGTCGCTCTCCACCGTCCCCGCCCGCCTGCTCGGCCTCGCCGACTCGGTCGGCACGCTGGAGCCCGGCAAGAACGCCGACCTCGTGGTGCTCGACTCCGCCACGTACGACCTGGTCGCCGTCATGCGCCGCGGCGAGTGGATCACCGGGGCCGACCGCTTCGCCCCGCTCGGGTCCGCCTGACCCGCCCGGACCCGCCGGTGTCCGCCTGCGCCCGCCGGCAACGGAACGGCCGCCCGCTCCCCTCGGGGAACGGGCGGCCGTTTCGCGTGGACGGGCCGGCCGGATCAGCCGGCGGCCTCCAGCACCACCTGGTCGACCAGGATCGCTCCGCTGCCCGCAGGCACGGTGAGCGTGATCGTGTTCGCCCCCGCCTGGAGCGGCGGGGTTATGTACGTCGTGTACCAGGAGGCCGCCGGCTCCTTCCCCGGCGAGTAGTTCTTGAAGGACAGCCCACCGGGCCAGTCCTTGCCGTTCACCGAAGCCACGGCCTTCACGTCGGTACCCGGGTTGTTGAAGTGCACCGTGAACTTGTACGTCCCGGCCGCCGCCAGCTCGCCGTTCCAGCTGACCGAACCGCCCGGCTGCAGCGTCAGGTAGGCGCCGTCCGCCGACTTGGTGCCCTTGACGGAGTTCCCGGACGGCGCGTTCTGCCCCTGCAGGCCGCTCGCGTCGACGGTGGCGGGGCCGGTCACCGGGGTCGCCGAGGCCGTCGCCGAGGCGGGGGCCGTCGGGCTCGTGCTGCCGGTGCCGCCCGGCGTGGCCGGGGCACCGGTCGAGCTGGTGGCGCCCTTCGCGTTCTTGTCCTTGTCCTTGTCCGGGTCCCCGCCCGAGAGGGCTATCCCGGCGCCGATCGCGACGGCCGCGACCACCGCCACGGCGCCGATCACCGCACCCTTGCCCCGGCCGCCGCCCGGCCGCTCCTCCCCCGGCTGCGGCCGGGAGTGCTCGGCGTAACGGGCCTGCTGGGTCGGGGCGCCGCCGCCGTACTCGGGGTGCTGCGCGGGCACTCCGCCGTACTCGCCCTGCGGCGGGTACGGCTGCCCGGGCTGCGGCGCCTGCGGGTAGCCCGGCTGGGCCGGGTAGGGCTGCTGGGGCCGGGCCTGCTGCCCGTACTGGGCGCGGCCGACCTCCATCGGGCGGCTGTACGGCGTGCGCGGCACGCCCTGCTGCGGCTCGGACGGCTGGGCCGCCGCCGCACCGTCGGCAGGACGGTACAGATAGCCGAACGGGTCGTCGTCCTGAGGGGTGCCGCCCTCCGGGCCCTGGGGCACTCCGCTGTTTCCGGCGGTCGTCACGGTGGTCAACTCCCCCATCGCGGTCGCGCCGCCGGGCTGCCGTGCCCCCGGCGCTGGTCGTGGTCGCTTGTACCCGGGAACACTACCTGTCCTCGGCGACGCCCCGAAAAGACCCCTTGACGACCAGCGGGTAGCTTTCGCCCGGAACGCCCCGCTCCCGCGGCCCGGAACCTCCGGTCACCGCCCCGGCCGGCCTC
Organism: Kitasatospora sp. NPDC002965; assembly: GCF_040611255.1. Lineage (NCBI taxonomy): Bacteria > Bacillati > Actinomycetota > Actinomycetes > Kitasatosporales > Streptomycetaceae > Kitasatospora > Kitasatospora sp. NPDC002965. Next base: position 1,529 of record NZ_JBEXNT010000241.1, read on the forward strand.
CCCGCAGGGTTCCAACCACCGGGTTCCACCACCGGGTTCCCCCGCCGGGCTTCCTCAGCCGGCCCGCCGGTGCGAGCGCTCGCCCCTGGCCCCGCGCACCGAGCCGCCCCTGGCCCGCTTCTCGTCGTACATCCGCTCGTCCGCGGTGTGCAGCACCTCTTCGATGCTCATCCCGCAGCCCGCCCAGCCGACGCCCAGGCTGACGCCGACCCGCATCGCCCGGCCGTCGATCCGCATCGGCGGGATGATCGCGTTGCGCAGCCGGTGGGCGAGGTCCTTGGCCTCGTCGCGCCCGATCCCGTCGGCCAGCACCACGAACTCGTCGCCGCCGAGCCGGGCCACCGTGTCGCCGTCCCGCACGGCCCCGCTGAGCCGGCGGGCGACCTCGACCAGCACGGCGTCGCCGGCGTTGTGGCCGAACCGGTCGTTGATCGACTTGAAGCCGTCGAGGTCACAGAAGAGCACCGCGAGCCCCTTCTCCACGACGACCGGGCCGCCCGAGCGGAACGGTCCCGACCAGACCTCGCCGCCGGACCCGTGATCGGCGGGCACGACCGCGTGCACGTGCTCGCCGTAGCCGGCCGGCCCCGGGTTCGCACCGGCGGCCGCCGACGGGTACCCCTCCGGAAGGCCGTAGCCGTGCGCGGGCCCGGACCGCACGTCGGTCCCCTCCAGGCCCTCGTACGCGGCGTGCGCGCTGTAGGAGTCGGCCACCGCGTACCCGGCGCCCTGGTAGCCGCCGCTCCCGTAGGGGATGTCGGCGGGGCCCGGCTGGTGTCCGGCGGCGCCGACCGTCTGCGGCTGGCCGCAGAGCCGGCGCCCGAGCCGGGCCTTAAGCTCGGCGCTGTTCGGCAGACCGGTGAGCGCGTCGTGGCTGGCCCGGTGGGCGAGCTGGAGCTCGTGCCGCTTCCGGTCCTCGATGTCCTCGACGTGCGTGAGCAGGAAGCTCGGCCCCTCCGCGGCGTCGGCGACGATCGAGTTGCGCAGGCAGACCCACTGGTAGCCGCCGTCCCGCCGGGAGAGGCGCAGTTCAGCCCGGCCGCTCTCGGCGCTGGTGCGCTCCAGCAGCGCCCGGTCGTCCGGGTGGACGAGGTCGGCGAAGCTCTGCTGGCGGAGCACCGCGCGAGGGCGGCCGAGCAGACGACAGAGCGCGTCGTTGACCCTGGTCAGCTGACCGCGTCCGGCCCCGTGCAGCTCGGTGATGGCCATCCCGCTGGGCGCGTACTCGAACGCCTGGCGGAAGCTCTCCTCGCTGGCCCGCAGGGCCTGCTGCTCCTTCTCCAGGCGGGCCAGCGCGCGTTGCATCTCGGCCCGCAGCCGGGCGTTGCCGATCGCGATGGAGGCCTGCAACGAGAACATCTCCAGCGCCTCGCGGGTCCAGGCCCCGGGCCGCTTGCCGCTGCGCGGGCGGTCGACCGAGAGGACGCCGAGCAGGTCGCCGCCGGCGCTGTACATCGGGGCGAGCAGACCGTCGGCCGGGTGCCAGTCGTTGGCGTAGACGGGCATCGGGCCGTCCCCGATCCAGCGCGGAATGTCGCTGGCGACGGCCCAGCCCCGGTCATAGGGGAGGAAGCGCAGGGTGCCCCAGTGGTCGCTGACGCCGAGCAGCCGGTCCCAGGACTCGCGGGAGCCCACCTGGCCGAGGAGGACGGAGGGGCCGCCCATGGCGCTCTCCTCCAGCTCCCAGACGGCCGCCACCACGAGGTCGCCGTCCGGCCGGACCAGGCTGACCGCGGCGGCGTCGAAGCCGAGTCCGTGCACCGCGCCCTCGACCACGGCCTGCAGCGTGCCCGCCAGGCTGCGGGCAGCGTTGAGGTCCGCCACGACCCGGTGCAAGGTGCGGAGGGTCGCGAGACGGACGTACGGCTCCGACTCGGCTTCCATGCGGGGGCTCCCCGGCTGCTTCGGATAGGTCTTGATTGGTTATCGTCCGATTGCCAGAAGAACTGAATCACAGGGAGCACAGCGTTCGGCACGCTCGGTCAGCAATAGGTCGCCACTTGTGACTTAAATCACACAACCCTAATGCGCCCTTCATCAGCCCATCTGTCCCATATCTGGACATAAGCCCTTATCGGAACATTTATCCTGGTCGGTCGGATCGGCCGCGCACTGAAGTCGGCTGCCCGCCGGGCAGGCCCTCCACTTCACTCCTGGGGGTGAGAGCGGCCGAGAACCGTAACCTCGGCCCCACCTCGGAGGCCCGCAGCGAGGGCCGTACCGCGGGACCGCGCCACGGACTGCACCCCGGACTGCGCCGCTGGTCCTACGACCAGGGCCCGATGCCGTTCCGCCCGGTCGCGGGCTACCGTGCGCTACGTGTACTCGTCCCCGCAGCCCGAGGCTGCCTCCCAAGCAACGCCCGACGAGTTCCGGGCGGCGCTCTCCCAGCTCGCCGCCGGAGTGAGCCTGGTGACCGTCCACGACCCGGAGGACGGCGAGGACGTCGGGATGACCGCCACGTCCTTCCTCTCCGTGTCGCTGGAGCCGCCACTGGTCCTGATCTCCGTCCGCGAGGACTCCCGGATGGACGAGGTACTCTCCCGGGCCGACACCTGGGCGGTCTCGCTGCTCACCGAAGGGCACAAGGCCCTCGGCTCGCGGTTCGCCATGAAGGGCCGGCTCAGTGACCGGCTGCTGTTCGCCGAGGCCCCGCACCGCCGCGGGGCGTTCAGCGACGCCCCGCTGATCGACGGCGCGCTCGCCACCGTGGAGTGCCGCACCGAGCAGCGGATAGCCGCCGGAGACCACACCCTGCTGCTCGGCCGCGTCCTGGAGGCACTGGTGCCCGACCCGGGCGGCCGTCCGCTGCTCTACTTCCGCGGCGGCTACCGCACCCTGGGCTGACCCCGGCGGGGGCTCCGGTCCCCCCGGCCCCTGCCGCCCGGCGCCCGGCGGGCCGCCGTCCTTCCCGACCGACGGCCACCGGCCTGCCGGGCCCGCGTACCGACCGGGCCCGGTCCCGCGTACGGCCCGCCCTGCCCCGCGGGCTACTCGCCCTGCGGGGACCGCCGCCCCTGCTTCAGCTCCGAGCGGTGCCGCTTGTTGGTCAGCCGCCGCTCGACCATGCCCTTGCTGGGCCTGGTCGCCCGGCGGGCCTTCGGCGGCGGCGCCGTCGCCTCCCCGAGCAGGGAGGCCAGCCTGGCCGCGGCGACCTCGCGGTTGCGCCACTGCGAGCGGTGCTCGGAGGCGCGGACCACCAGCACCCGCCCGTCCACCAGCCTGCCCGCCAGCCGCTCCAGCGCGCGCTGCTTCCAGACGTCGGGCAGTGCGGCCGAGGCCGCCAGGTCGTAGCGGAGCTCGACCTGGGTGTCCGACGTGTTGACGTGCTGGCCACCGGGGCCGGAGGAACGTGAGAAGCGCCAGACGAGCTCGGCGTCGGGGACGACCACCGATCCCCGGACGCGAATGGGCTCGGGCATGCGCCCATCATCCCGCGCCGGGCCCCCGCCGGTCACCCGGTTATCCGACCCGGCGCGCAGCCCCGACAATGGCCTGTGTGATCGAGCTCGGCTACTCCCTCTCCAACCGCTTCCCCGACCCCCCGCAGACCGACTACCGGACCGCGACCACCCACGCGCTGCGGTACGACCTGTTCTGCGGCGACGTCTACCTCGACGCCGAGGGAGCGGAGCTGTCCACGGCCTGGGGGTGGGTCCCGGTGCTGGACTTCGCCTGGGCGCTCTGCGACATCGCCGAGGAGCTGGACCGCGACCCGGCCGGCGGTCGCGCCGCCCGGGTGCAGACCGCCGACCTCGACTTCACCCAGAACACCGAACTGCTGCGTTTCGCCCGCCGGTTCAACTGGGTCGAGGTCACCGCCACCTGGCTGCCCGACGAGCCGCCGGCCGTGATCCGTCACGGCGACCTGAGGCGCGAGGCCCGCGACTTTCTCCAGGACACACTCGCCGACCTCTTCGACATGCACCCCGATCTCGCCGACAATCCGGCCATCTGGTCACTTCAGGGCCGGTTCCGTCGAATCTGACGGGGAATACCCGAACCCGTGCCGGCGACGGAAATCCGTCGACCCGCGTGGAACCATCTCCGCCGGTTCCCGCGTTATCCCGGCAAAAGCAATCGAAGGGACAGCACACACCATGCCAGTGAGCCTCTCCAAGGGTGGCAACGTCTCGCTGACCAAGGAGGCCCCCGGCCTGACCGCGGTCACCGTCGGCCTCGGCTGGGACGTCCGCACCACCACCGGCGCAGAGTTCGACCTCGACGCCAGCGCGATCGTGCTGAACGCGGACGGAAAGGTGCTGTCCAACGGCCACTTCGTCTTCTTCAACAACACGAGCAGCCCGGACAACACCGTCGTCCACACCGGTGACAACCGCACCGGCGAGGGCGCCGGCGACGACGAGGCGATCAACGTCAACCTCGCCACGCTGCCGGCCGAGGCCACCCGGATCACCTTCCCGGTCTCGATCTACGACGCCGTCGCCCGGTCGCAGAACTTCGGCCAGGTCCGCAACGCCTACATCCGTGTGATCAACGCCGCCGGTGGCGCCGAGATCGCCCGCTACGACCTCTCCGAGGACGCCGCCACCGAGACCGCCATGATCTTCGGCGAGCTCTACCGCAACGGCGCCGAGTGGAAGTTCCGCGCCGTCGGCCAGGGGTACGCCTCCGGCCTGGCCGGCATCGCCCAGGACTTCGGCGTCCAGCTCTGACGTCGCCCCCTGCGGTCCCCGGAGCGCCCGTCCCGCCCCCCCCCCCCCCGCCGCGCCGCCCCCTGCCGGCGCGCGGTCGGGCCCACGGCAGGACACCCCTCCCAAACCACCATATAG
>NZ_JBEXNT010000242.1:0-6177 GCF_040611255.1 Kitasatospora sp. NPDC002965
GCCCCCCGCCGGCGCCCCGCGCCGGCCGGGGGCCCCCCGGGGCGCGGCGCGCCGGCGCCCGGCGGGGGGGGGCCGCGCGGGCCCCCCCGGGCGCGAGTCCCGTACAGAGAAGGGTCCGCCGCCGATGGACGCCGAGCAGGAGCAGCAGAACGGGGCGCCGGACCACGGGACGCCGTCCCCCAGGGGTGGCGAGCCCGGGGCCCGGGAGCCGGGTGGTGCCGCCGGTGGCGGGTTCAGCCGCCGTGCGGTGATCGGCTGGGCCGGTGCGGGGGCCGCCCTGGGGGCGGCCGGCGTCGGCTCGGTGGCCGCCGCGACCCGCCGGGAGGAGGACGCCCCGGCGCCGGCCGCCGCGGGCGGGGACGTCGCGTTCTTCGGGGAGCACCAGTCCGGGATCGCCACCCCCGTCCAGGACCGGCTGCACTTCGCGGCCTTCGACGTCTCCGCGTCGGCGACCCGCGAGTCGTTGGTGCGGATGCTCAAGGAGTGGACCAGGGCCGCCGCGGCGATGACCGGCGGTCGCGAGGTGGGCAGCGGTGCGGCGAGCGGCCTGCCGCAGGCGCCGCCGGACGACACCGGCGAGGCGCTGGGCCTGCCGGCCTCCCGGCTGACCCTCACCGTCGGCTTCGGTCCGGGCCTGTTCGACAAGGACGGTGTGGACCGCTTCGGCCTGAAGGCGCGGCGCCCCGAGGCGCTGATCGACCTGCCCCGGTTCAAGGGCGACAACCTCGATCCGCAGCGCAGCGGCGGGGACCTCTGTGTCCAGGCCTGCGCCGACGACCCCCAGGTGGCGGTGCACGCGATCCGCAACCTGGCCCGCATCGGGATGGGGACGGTCAACATCCGCTGGTCGCAGCTGGGTTTCGGCAAGACCTCCTCCACCACGCCCGATGCGCAGACACCGCGCAACATGATGGGTTTCAAGGACGGCACCCACAACATCGCCGGCACCGACGCCGCCGCGCTGGCGCAGCACGTCTGGGTGGCGCCCGGCGAGGGGCCGGAGTGGATGACCGGCGGTTCCTACCTGGTCGCCCGGCGGATCCGGATGCACATCGAGACGTGGGACCGTACGTCGCTCAAGGAGCAGGAGGACGTCTTCGGCCGCACCAAGGGCGAGGGCGCCGCGTACGGGAAGGTCCGGGAGCACGACGCGCCGGACCTGGACGCCATGCCCGGGGACGCCCACGTGCGCCTGGCGCACCCGGACTCGAACGGCGGCCACATGATCCTGCGGCGCGGGTTCTCCTTCACCGACGGGACGGACGGGCTGGGGCGGCTGGACGCTGGTCTGTTCTTCCTGGCCTACCAGCGGGACAGCCGTACGGGGTTCGTCCCGCTGCAGCAGCGCCTCGCCGCGTCGGATGCGCTGAACGAGTACATCCAGCACGTCGGTTCGGCGCACTTCGCCTGTCCGGCGGGTGTGCGCAAGCCCGGTGAGTGGTGGGGCCAGGCCCTCCTCGGCTGACCGTTCCGCCCGTCACCCCTGTACAACCTCCGGAGGAGGGTGCCGTGTTCGGCAACTATCTGATCGGCCTGCGCGAGGGTCTGGAAGCCAGCCTCGTCGTGTGCATTCTCATCGCCTACCTCGTCAGGACCGGCCGCAGGGACAAGCTCCCACCGGTGTGGGCGGGCGTCGGTGCGGCGGTCGCCCTCAGCATGGCGTTCGGCGCGGTGCTCCAGTACGGCTCGACGCAGCTGACGTTCGAGGCGCAGGAGGCCCTCGGCGGGACGCTGTCGATCGTGGCGGTGGGTCTGGTCACCTGGATGGTGTTCTGGATGCGCCGCACCGCCCGGCATCTGAAGACGGAGCTGCACGGCAGGCTGGACGCGGCGCTCGCGATGGGCACGGCCGCCCTGGTGGTCACCGCGTTCCTGGCGGTCGGGCGGGAGGGGCTGGAGACGGCGTTGTTCATCTGGTCGGCCGTGCAGGCGACCGACGACGGCTACAACCCGATCATCGGTGCGGCGCTGGGTCTGTTGACCGCGGTGGTCCTGGGCTGGCTGTTCTACCGGGGCGCGTTGAGGATCAACCTGGCGAGGTTCTTCACCTGGACCGGCGCGATGCTGGTGGTGGTCGCCGCCGGGGTGCTGGCCTACGGGGTGCACGACCTCCAGGAGGCCGGCTGGCTCCCCGGCCTGCGCAGCCGCGCCTTCGACATCAGCTCCGGCATCCCCAAGGACAGCTGGTACGGCACGCTCCTCAAGGGCGTGTTCAACTTCCAGCCCGACCCGACGGTCCTCCAGCTCGTGGTCTGGGCGGCCTACCTGGTCCCGACTCTGGCGATCTTCCTGAACGTCTTCGGCGGGCGCCGCACCAAGCCTGCCGCGCCGAACGCGGGAGCGGCCAACTCGGCTGTTTGAGCGAAGAGTTCAGGCCACCTGGTGGCCTCGAAGGCCCCGTCCGGCTACCCGCCGGGCGGGGCCTTCGGCGTTCCTGCGCCCGCCGGGGCGGGTGTGGTGCTGACGCCCGCTCAAAAGTTCACCTCCCGGCTCTACCCGCGTATACCCCCGGGGCCGCATGCTGGTCGGCAGCCCGGGCCGCTCCGCCCGGGGGCTTTCCCCTGCCCTCGTCGACTCAGGAGTCCCCCATGTCCGCGATACCCGTGCCCCGTCCGTCCCGCCTGCCCCGCCGCGCCCCGGCCGCCGCCCTCGGCGCCCTGCTGCTCGCCCTCGTCACCCTGCTGACCGGCGCCGGCACCGCCCGGGCGGCCCTGCCGACCCCGGTCTCCGCCGCCACCGCGCGCAGCTACCTCGCCTCGATCGCGGTGTCCGCCGAGTCCCACGCCTCCACCTACGACCGGGCGCTCTTCCCGCACTGGATCACCGTCTCCGGCACCTGCAACACCCGCGAGACGGTCCTCAAGCGGGACGGCAGCAACGTCGTCACCGACTCCGCGTGCGCCTCCGTCAGCGGCACCTGGTTCTCGGTCTACGACAACGTCAGCACCACCAGCGCCTCGTCCTTCGACATCGACCACGTGGTGCCGCTCGCCGAGGCCTGGCGCTCCGGCGCCTGGGCCTGGACCACCGGCCAGCGCCAGGGCTTCGCGAACGACCTGACCCGCCCGCAGCTGATCGCGGTCTCGGCGAGCTCCAACCGCAGCAAGGGCGACCAGGACCCGGCTCACTGGCTGCCGCAGACCTCCTACCGGTGCACCTACGCCCGTGCCTGGGTGCAGGTGAAGTACTACTACGGCCTCAGCGTGGACAGCGCCGAGAAGAGCGCGCTCTCCTCGATCCTCAACGGCTGCTGAGGAAACGTTCGCTCGGCGCGGCGCACACCGGAGCCGCCGGGAACACCCCGTCCGCCACGGCGCCGCCCGCCACCGCCCCGCCCGCCGCGACAGACCGCTCGTGACGGCGCCGCTCACGAGAGTGCCGCTCACGACGGCGCCGCCCGCCGGGAGGAGTCCCCGCGGGGGGCGCCCGGCGCCCGGGACCCGGCGGCGCGGGGCGCTCTTGATCGCGCTCAGGATGTCCGTCCGGGCCGCCCGGCGGGCCGGCCAGAGCGCGGCCAACAGGCCGATCACCGCGGCGGCCACCAGGAAGCCCAGGATCTGCACCGGCGGCACCACCGTGGTGATGTTCCTGAACACGTCCTTCATGGTCCGGACGCCGGCCCAGGCGGTGACGATGCCGAGCAGCACACCGACCACGCCGCCGAACAGGGCGATCATCAGGGACTCCAGCCGGACCATCCGGCCGATGCCGCGCCGGTCCAGACCGATCGCCCGCAGCATGCCGATCTCCCGGCGGCGCTCGAACACGGACATCGCCATGGTGTTCACCACGCCCAGGACCGCGATCACCACGGACATGCCCAGCAGCCCGTACATCATGCTCAGCACGGCGGAGACCATCTCGCGGTTCTCCGCCTTGATGTCCTTGTCGCCCTTGACCGCGATCAGCGGGTTGCCGCCGGTGGCGTCGCGCAGCGCCTGCTTGAGCGCGGCGTCCGGGCCGTCCGGGCCCTTGACGAGCACCTTGTCCAGGCCGGTGCCGGCGCCGGCGTGCGGGCCGACCACGCTCTCGGGGGCGATCAGCCCGGACACCACGGTGCTGTGCCCGATCAGGCCGCCGACGGTCAGGGTGGCCGGGCTGCCGTCCGGGTAGGTGCCGGTCAGGGTCGAGCCGACGGTGAGGCCGTTCCGCGCGGCGTAGTCGGCGCCGGCCAGCAGCTTGCCCTGCTTGAGCGCGTCGGCCGAACCCTCGGTGGTCTTCACGTCGACCAGCCGGTCGAAGGTGGCCGCGTCCACCGAGGTGAGCCACGAGGTGTCGTCCTCGGCGGCCTTGACGGGAACGGTGCGCATCACGCTCGTCGCGGTGAGCCCGGGGATCCTGGCGATCTGGGGGGCGACCTCGGGGGAGAGCATGGAGAAGTTCGACATGGCGACGGTGTAGTCGGCCTTGAGGTCGTTCGCGGTGGCCTCGTCGACGGCCTTGTTCACCGAGGCGCCGACCACGGTCAGCGCGGTGATCAGGGTGACGCCGATGGTGAGCGCGGAGGCGGTGGCGGCGGTGCGGCGCGGGTTGCGCACCGCGTTCTCGCGGGCCAGCTTGCCGGGCGTGCCGTAGAGCCTGCGCAGCAGCGGGGCGAACAGGGCGATCAGCGGCCGGGAGAGCAGCGGGGTGAGGACGAAGACGCCGATCATCAGCGCACCCGCGCCGAGGCCGACCAGCTTGGCCTCCTTGCCGGCCGCGCCGGCCAGCAGGCCGCCCACGCCGGCGAGGGCGAACAGCAGGCCGATCACGTTGCGGACCACGAGGGACTTCTGGGTGGCGGGCTGCTCGACGGAGCTCATCGCGGCGACCGGGGCGATCCGCGAGGCACGGCGTGCGGGCAGCCAGGCGGCGAGCACGGTCACCGCGACGCCGACGCCGACGGAGCCGAGCACCGTGGAGGGGCCGATCACCAGCGGGCCGTCCGGCAGGTTGGCCTCGAAGGGGCCGTTGAGCAGGGCGCGCAGTCCGGTGGCGATGCCGATGCCGACGACCAGCCCGCCGAGCGAGGCGGTGAGGCCGACGAGCAGTGCCTCGGCGAGCACCGAGCGGGTGATCTGCTTGCGGCTGGCGCCGACGGCGCGCAGCAGGGCCAGTTCCCTGGTGCGCTGGGCGACCAGCATGGTGAAGGTGTTGGCGATGATGAAGATGCCGACGAAGAGCGCGATGGCGGCGAAGCCCAGCAGGACGGTGGAGAGGCCCTTGGTGCCCTCGGCGATCATCCGGTCCTGCTCGTCCGCGAGCTCGCGGCCGGTCCGGGCCTCGACGGAGTCGCTCTGCGGCACGGCCTGCTTCACGGCGGCGAGCAGCGCGGTGTCGTCGGCGCCGGGCCTGCCCCTGACGTCGATCTCGGCGAACCGGCCGGGGCTCAGGTAAAGCTGCTGGGCGGTGGCGGTGTCGAACGCGGCGAGCGATCCGCCGGAGACGACGCGCGGGTCGTTGGTGTGCAGGGTGCCGGTGAGCCGGAGCTCCATGACCGGGCCGTTGACGGCGACGCGGACGGTGTCGCCGACCTTGTAGCCGCCCTTCTCGGCGGTCCTGGCGTCCAGCGCGATCTCCTGGGCGCCGCGCGGGCCGCGTCCGTCGACCAGCGGGTAGCGGGGGTCGGTGCCGTCGGCGCCGGGCACGTAGTTGGTGCCGGTGGTGGAGAAGCCGTTGCCGATCAGTGCGCCCTTCCGGTCGGCGATGCCGGCGAAGCCGCTGACCACGCCGCGGGCCTCGGCGGCGCCGGGCAGCGCGGCGATCGCCCCGCGCGTCTCCTCGGACAGGGCCGGGCTGGCCTCGGCGCCGCTGCCGTGGTCGTACCCCTTGCTGACGGCGGAGCGGTCGCTGACGGTCACGGTGATGTCGGTGTAGCTCTTGGCGCTCTGGGAGCGGAGCGCGCTGCCGAGCGTGTCGGTGAAGACCAGGGTGCCGGCCACGAAGGCGGTGCCGAGGAGGACGGCGAGCGTCGTCATCAGCAGTCGGCCCTTGTGGGCCAGCACGGTGCGCAGTGCGGTGCGGTACATGGAGTGGTGTCAGTCCTGGAAGGTCGTGGGGACGGAGGCCGGAGCGGCGCCGGGCGGGTGGGCCGGGATCCGGCTCAGCTGGTGCGGCCCTTGGCGTCGAAGCGGCGCATGCGGTCCAGGACGGTGTCGGCGGTGGGCTGGTGGAGTTCGTCGACGATGCGGCCGTCGG
>NZ_JBEXNT010000243.1:0-6112 GCF_040611255.1 Kitasatospora sp. NPDC002965
CGCATCGAACGCAGCAGCGAACACCGGCTCCGAGGCATACAACTCACGCCCCATCCCCACCCGCTGACTCCCCTGACCCGAGAACAGGAACGCCAACCCACCAGCCTGCGCAGTACCGCGAACGACCTCCACACCCTCCAGATCACGCAACGCAGCCGGATCACCCAGCACCACCGCGCGCTCCTCGAAGCTCGCCCGGGTGGTGACCAGGGCGCGGGCCAGGTCGACCAGGCCGTCACCGCCCCGCGTCCGGGCGGCGTCGGCCGACTCGGCGATCCGCAGGGCCTGCTCGCGCAACGCCTCCGGGGAACGCGCCGACACCACGAACGGCACCACGGACGGCACCACAGCCGGAGCCACCACGGACGGCACCGAGGACGGCGGGCCCGTCTCGGGGTCCGTCCCGGTCCCGGCCGGCGGAGCGGTCTCCTCCGCCGCGGCCGGCACCTCGGGCGCCTGCTCGATGATCACGTGCGCGTTGGTCCCACTGGCGCCGAAGGCCGAGACGCCGACCCGGCGCGGGCCGGTCACGGACGGCCACGCGCGCTGCTCGGTGAGCAGTTCCACCGCGCCCGCCGACCAGTTGACGAACGGCGTCGGCTCCTCCGCGTGCAGGGTGCGCGGCAGCACGCCGTGCCGGATCGCCAGCACCGACTTGATCACCCCGGCCACGCCGGCCGCCGCCTGGGTGTGCCCGATGTTCGACTTCAACGAGCCCAGCAGCAGCGGCTGTTCGGCCGGACGCTCCTGCCCGTAGGTGGCCAGGACGGCCTGGGCCTCGATCGGGTCGCCGAGCCGGGTGCCCGTCCCGTGCGCCTCCACCGCCTGCACGTCGGCCGTGGCGAGCCGGGCGTCCGCCAGGGCGGCCCGGATCACCCGCTGCTGGGCGGGGCCGTTGGGCGCCGTCAGGCCGTTGGAGGCGCCGTCCTGGTTGACCGCCGAACCGCGCAACACCGCCAGCACCTCGTGACCCAGCCGCCGCGCGTCCGACAGCCGTTCGACCAGCAGCAGCCCGACCCCCTCGGCCCAGCCGGTGCCGTCCGCGTCCGCCGCGAAGGCCTTGCAGCGGCCGTCGGCGGAGAGCCCGCGCTGGCGGGAGAACTCGACGAAGCCCTGGGCCGTCGACATCACGCTGACCCCGCCGGCCAGCGCCAGGTCCGACTCCCCCGACCGCAGCGACTGCGCGGCCAGGTGCAGGGCGACCAGCGAGGAGGAGCACGCGGTGTTCACCGTGACCGCCGGACCCTCGAAACCGAAGGTGTAGGAGATCCGGCCGGACGCCACGCTGTCCAGCCCGCCGATGCCCAGGTACCCCTCCAGGTCGCCCGGTGCGTCGTGGAGCCGGGGCGTGTAGTCCGTCCCGGCGAGGCCCGCGAAGACGGCCGTCCGACTGCCCTTGAGCGAGGTCGGGTCGATCCCGGCCCGCTCGAACGCCTCCCACGCGGTCTCCAGCAGCAGCCGGTGCTGCGGATCGGTGGCCACCGCCTCGCGCGGCGAGATGCCGAAGAACTCGGCGTCGAACTCGGCCGTGGTGTCCAGGAATCCGCCGTGCCGGGTGTAGGAGGTGCCGGGCCGGTCCGGGTCGGGGTCGTAGAGCCCGTCGAGGTCCCAGCCCCGGTCGGTGGGGAACTCGGTGATGGCGTCGACGCCCTCCGAGACCAGCCGCCAGAGGTCCTCGGGCGAGCCGACCCCACCGGGCAGACGGCAGGCCATGCCGACGATGGCGATCGGCTCCCGCTTGGCCCGCTCCACCTCCTCCAGCCGCCGGTTGGCCTGGCGGGCGTCGGCCAAGGCGCGCTTCAGGTAGTCGCGAAGCTTCTGGTCGTTCGACATCGGTGCCTCTCGCATCACGGTCGTTCGGGTGGTCACAGGGGGCCGGACGGCCGTCAGTGGGTGTCGGAGGAGGACGCGTCGCGGTCCATCAGCGCGAACAGTTCCTCGTCGGTGGCGTTCTCCAGGTCGAGCTCGTCGAACCCGTCGCCGCCGATCGCCCCGTCCACCGGGCCGACGTCCCAGCGGTCGACCAGCGCCTTCAGCCGGGCCAGGACCGAGGCACGCTCCACCCCCGGGTCCTCCGGGCCGGCCAGGGCCCGTTCGAGCGCGGCCAGCGACGCCAGCGCGCCGATCTCCGGCCCCGCCTCGGCCCCGGGGAGTTCGGTGATCAGGTACTCCGCGACGGCCGCCGGCGTCGGGTGGTCGAAGACCAGCGTGGCGGGCAGGTCCAGCCCGGTCCCGGCACCGATCCGGTTGCGCAGCTCGACGGCGGTCAGCGAGCTGAGCCCCAGCTCCCGGAACGCCCGGTCGGGGGCGACCCCACTGGTGTCGGCATGGCCGAGCACCGCGGCGGCCTCCCGGCGGACCAGGTCGAGCAGCGCCGCCGCGCGCGCCTCCGGCTCGTCGAACACGGCCAGCCTGGCCACCCAGGGTGCGGGGCCGTCGGTCGCCGTCCCGGCCCCGACCACGGAGGCGGTCACCGTCGCGTTGGTCACGACCGCGTCCAGCCAGTAGCGCCGGCGCTGGAACGGGTAGGCGGGCAGCGTGACCGGGCGCGGACGGGCGGCGGCGAACAGTCCCGGCCAGTCGACCGGCACCCCTCGCACCCACAGCTCGGCGGCGGAGAGCAGGAACCGGTCCAGCCCGCCGTGGTCGCGCCGGAGCGTGCCCGCCACCACCGAGCGGCGGGCGGCATCGGCCGCCTGGAGGGTCTCCTGGATCGGCACCGTCAGCACGGCGTGCGGGCTGACCTCGACGAACACGGTGTGCCCCGTCTCGGCGAGCCGCCGGGTGGCGTCCTCGAAGCGGACCGTCTCGCGCAGGTTGGTCACCCAGTACCCGGCGTCCAGCCCGGCCGTGTCGAACCAGTCGCCGGTGACCGTGGAGAGCAGCGGAACCTCCCCGGTCCGCGGGCGGACCGGGGCCAGCAGGTCGAGCAGCTCGGCCCGCAGTCCGTCCACCTGGGCGGAGTGCGAGGCGTAGTCGACCGGGATCAGCCGGGCCCGGACGTCCTCCGCGCGGTAGCCCGCGACCAGTTCGGCCAGCGCCTCCGGCTCGCCGGAGACCACGGTCGCCGACGGGCCGTTCACCACGGCGACGGAGAGCCGCTCGCCCCAGGCCGCGATCCGCTCGCCGACCTCGGCCGCGGGCAGCGCGACCGAGGCCATGCCGCCGGCGCCGGAGAGGGCGAGGATGGCGCGGCTGCGCAGGGCGACCACGCGGGCGCCGTCGGCCAGCGAGAGGCCGCCGGCGACCACGGCCGCGGCGATCTCGCCCTGGCTGTGGCCGACCACGGCGTCCGGGCGGACGCCGTGCGCCTGCCAGAGTTCGGCGAGCGAGACCATCACCGCCCAGAGCACCGGCTGGACCACGTCCACCCGGTCGAGCCCGGGGGCGCCGGGGGCGCCGCGCAGGACGTCGACCAGCGACCAGTCGGCGTGCGGGGCCAGGGCGGCCGCGCACTCCTCGATCCGGGCGGCGAACACCGGTGCCGTGTCGAGGAGTTCGACCGCCATGGCGGCCCACTGGGAGCCCTGCCCGGGGAAGACGAACACCGTCCGGCCGGTCACGTCGGCGCTGCCCGTGACCAGCGCGGCGGCCGGGTCCCCGGCGGCTAGCGCACGCAGCGCGGCCGGGTCGCCGACGGCGACCGCACGCTCCTCCAGCGCGCCCCGCGCGGTGGCCAGGGCGTTCGCGACGTCCACCGCGTGGTCGCCGACGGCCGGTTCCCGGTCGTCGGTGGCGGGTTCCCCGCCGCCGGCGGCCGACGGGTCGGTGACCGCCAGCAGCTCGGCGACCCGGGCCGCCTGGGCCCGCAGCGCCCCGGCCGTCCGGGCGGAGACCGGGTACGGCAGCACGGCGGGCGCGGTGCCGCGCTCGGCGGGAACCGCCGCCGGGGCCTGCTCGATGATCACGTGCGCGTTGGTCCCCGAGACGCCGAACGAGGAGACCGCCGCCCGTCGGGGGCGCCCGCTCACCGGCCACTCCCGGGACTCGGTGAGCAGTTCCACCGCCCCCGCCGACCAGTCCACGTACGGCGAGGGCTCGTCGACGTGCAGGGTCTGCGGGAGGACACCGTGCCGGAGCGCCTGGACCATCTTGATGACGCCCGCCGCGCCGGCCGCCGCCTGCGTGTGCCCGATGTTGGACTTCAGCGAGCCGAGCCAGAGCGGCCGGTCCTCCGGCCGTCCCTGCCCGTAGGTGGCCAGCAGGGCCTGCGCCTCGATCGGGTCGCCCAGCGTGGTGCCGGTGCCGTGGCCCTCGACCGCGTCCACGTCGGCGGTGCCCAGACCCGCGTTGGCCAGCGCCTGGCGGATCACCCGCTGCTGGGACGGGCCGCTGGGCGCGGTGAGGCCGTTGGAGGCGCCGTCCTGGTTGACCGCGCTGCCGCGGACCACGGCGAGCACCTGGTGCCCGTTGCGCCGCGCGTCCGACAGCCGCTCGACCAGCAGCAGCCCGACCCCCTCGCCCCACCCGGTGCCGTCCGCGGCGCCTGCGTAGGCCTTGCAGCGGCCGTCCGCGGAGAGGGCGCGCTGCCGGGAGAACTCGACGAACGTGGTCGGGGTGGACATCACGGCCACACCCCCGGCCAGGGCCAGGTCGCACTCGCCGGACCGCAGCGACTGCGCGGCCAGGTGCAGGGCGACCAGCGAGGAGGAGCACGCGGTGTCGACCGTGACCGCCGGACCCTCGAACCCGAAGGAGTAGGAGATCCGGCCGGACGCCACGCTGCCCGCCGTGCCGTTGCCCAGCCAGCCCTCCAGCTCGGCCGGCACCTCACGGACGCGCGGCGCGTAGTCGTGGTACATCACGCCGGCGAAGACACCGGTCCGGCTGCCGCGCAGGGTCGCCGGGTCGATGCCCGCGCTCTCCAGCGCCTCCCAGCTGGTCTCCAGCAGCAGCCGCTGCTGGGGGTCGGTGGCCAGCGCCTCGCGCGGCGAGATGCCGAAGAACTCGGCGTCGAACTCGGCCGGGCGCTCCAGGAACCCGCCGTGCCGGGTGTACGAGGTGCCGGGCCGGTCCGGGTCCGGGTCGTACAGCGCGTCGAGGTCCCAGCCCCGGTCGTCCGGGAACTCGCTGACGGCGTCGCGGCCTTCGGCGACCAGGCGCCACAGCTCCTCCGGCGTGGCGACTCCGCCGGGCAGGCGGCAGGCCATGCCGACGATGGCGATCGGCTCGTCGACGCGCGACCGGGTCGACGTCTGCTGCCGGAACGCCACGGCCGTGTCGGCGCGTTCGGCGGCCGGGAGGCCGGCGCCGAGGAGTTCGGTGCGCAGGTGGTCGGCGAGGGCGGTCGGGTTCGGGTGGTCGAAGACCAGCGTCGCCGAGAGCCTCAGCCCGGTGGCCGCGGTGATCCGGTTGCGCAGCTCGACGGCGGTGAGCGAGTCCAGGCCCAGACTGGTGAACGACCGCTGGGCGCCGACCGATTCGGCGTCCGTGCCGAGCACGGCGGACACCTCCGCACGGACCAGCCGGAGCAGCTCCGCCTGCCGCTCGGTGTCGTCCGGCAGGGCGGCGAGCCGCTGGGCGAGCGTCACCTCGCCGGGCGCGGTGGCCGGTCCGCCGGCGCCGGCCGTGCGCCGGGCCGGGCGGACCAGACCGTGCAGCAGCACCGGGGCGGTGCGACCGCGCAGGACGGCGAGGTCCAGCGGGGACGGCACGAGGGTCGCCCGGTCGGTCAGCCGCTGGGCGGCGTCGAAGAGCCGGACCCCCTCGGTGGAGCCGATCGGCCGGATGCCGAACCGCGCCAGCCGGGCGTGGTCGGCGGCACCGAGGTGGCCGGTGATGCCGCTGGCCTCCTCCCACTGGCCCCAGGCCAGGGACTGGGCGGGCAGGCCGATCGACCGGCGGTGCGCGGCGAGCGCGTCCAGATAGGTGTTCGCCGCCGCGTAGCTCCCCTGCCCCGGACTCCCCAGGACGGCGGCGACGGAGGAGTACAGGACGAACGCGGCCAGGTCGTGGCCCCGGGTCAGCTCGTGCAGGTGCCGGGCCCCGTCCGCCTTCGGCGCCCACACCGCGGCCAACCGCTCGGGCGTCAGCGCGGTCAGGATCCCGTCGTCCACGACACCCGCCGTGTGGACCACCGCAGTCAGCGGATGCCCCGCCGGAACCTCCCGGA
>NZ_JBEXNT010000244.1:0-6021 GCF_040611255.1 Kitasatospora sp. NPDC002965
AGGGCGACGCCGGAAGAACTCGTCGAGCTGTACCGGCTGTGGGCCGTGGTCCACTCGGCGCGGGGAAGCAGGACACCACCCGTCCCCGGACCGGCTGGTCAGGGCGGCGCCCTCCCGCAGCGGAAGGAACTCGTCGACGGTCAGCCCGAGCAGGTCCCGCAGGGCGCCCGGGTGGGGGCCGGGGTGGAGGCGGTCGTCGCGGTCGACGAGGCCGGAGAACGGACCGACCAGCAGGTGCCCGCCGCCGTGCACGTACGCGGTGAGCGCCCGGACCGTCCCGGGGGTGGCCAGGTAGTGGCTGGGGAGGAGCACCAGCCGGTACCGGGACAGCACGTCGGCGGAGACGTCGGAGGGGATCACGTCGCACACCACGCCCTGTTGCCAGACCGCGCGGTGCCACGCCTCGGCCTCCGTGGCGTACTCCAGGTCGACGCTCGGCCGGCCGCCCATTTCGAGGGCCCAGTAGTTCTCGTAGTCCCACAGCAGCGCCACCTCGCCCGCCACCGTGGAGCCCGCGACCTCGCCGATCCTGCGGAGCACCGAGCCCAGCCGGACGACCTCCTGCCAGATCCGGGTGGACTCGCCGCCCTGCGGGACCATCGCGGAGTGCCACTTCTCCACACCGGAGTCGGACTGGCGCCACTGGAAGAAGCAGGCGCCGTCCGAACCGCGGGCGATGTGCGCGAGGCTGTTGCGCAGCATCTCGCCGGGGCGCTTCGCGGTGTTCCGCGGCTGCCACTGGACGGCCGAGGTCGAGTGTTCCATCAGCAACCAGGGCCGGCCCGCGGCGATCCCCCGGGAGAGGTCGGCGCTGAAGGCGAGCCCGGTGTGGGCCTCGGGGTCGGCGGCGACGAGGTAGTGGTCGTTGGTGACGAGGTCGACCTCCGTTCCCCAGGCGCAGTAGTCGGCCCACTTGAACGACCCGGCCATGAAGTTGGTGGTCACCGGCCGTCCCGGTGAGTGGAGGTGGAGGATGTCGCGTTCCGTCCGGTAGCAGGCCAGCACCTCGTCGGAGGCGAAGCGGTAGTAGTCCAGCTGCTGGGCGGGGTTGGTGCGGCCCGGCGTGGCGCCGGGTATCCGGACCTGCGACCAGGCGCTGTAGCGCTGACTCCAGAAGGCCGTTCCCCAGGCCCGGTTGAGGCCGTCGAGGTCGCCGTGGCGGGCGCGCAGCCAGCTGCGGAACGCCTCGGCGCTGGTGGGGCAGTGGCAGTGCGTGTTGTAGCCGCCGATCTCGTTGCCGACGTGCCACATCACCACGGCGGGGTGCTCGCCGTAGCGGCGGGCGAGCCGGTCGGCGACGACGCCGGCACGGCGTCGGTAGTCCGGCGAGGACGGGCAGAATCCCTGGCGCGAGCCGTGGCCCAGGCTTCGGCCGAGGTGGTCGACGAACTGGGCGTCGGGGTACTCCTCGGAGAACCACGGCGGGGGCGAGGCCGAGGGGGTGGCGAGGTCGACCGACACACCGCCCTCGTGCAGCAGGGCGATCACCTCGTCCATCCCGGAGAAGTCGAAGCGGTCCTGGTCGGGCTCGATCCACGACCACGAGAAGATGCCGAGCGACACGAGGTTCACACCGGCCCGCTGCATCAGTCGGACGTCCTCACGCCACACGTCCCGGTCCCACTGGTCCGGGTTGTAGTCACCGCCGAACGCGAGCCGGGGCACCGAGCCCCAGGATGCGGCTCCCGGCACGGCTGCGGGCCCGGTTGCCGGGTTCGGTGTCGATGAGGGGGAAAGCTGTGGCACTCGTCACTCCCAGGAGAAGGTGTGCGGAACGGGGGTGGGCCGGCGGGACGGGCGGTGCCGTCGTCGCCGGACCCCTACAGTCAACACACGAATGTGACCGGTATCAACGATCTGAGCGGACATCGTGCCTGTTGCAACTGATGTTGGCAGAACCATTGACAGAAAAATTGGTACCGGTAACATCCCACTGACCACACTCCGTGACCGGCGGCCGGTCGGGCCTTGCGCCGACGCCGGAGTCCGCGTTCCATGGGCGGACGCGGATTCCCCTTCCGGTCTTCTCCACCCCGGGCCGGTGCCCGGGGCCGAGGACCGCGTGCAACGGAGGTACGGCGCATGGTGACCCTGATCCAGCTGGAAGTGCTCGCGAAGGTGATCGAGTCCGGGGGTTTCTCCGGGGCGGCGAAGTCGCTGTTCACCAGCCAGCCGGCCGTGTCGAACCACATCCGCAACCTGGAGCGGTCCCTCGGCGCCCAGCTCGTCCACCGCACCAGCCAGGGCGCCCGCCCCACACCGGCCGGGGAGATCGTGGTCGAGCACGCCCGGCGGATCTTCGCGATCATGGACGAACTGGAAGTCGCCGTCGCCGAGCACCGGGGCCTCGGTGCCGGCCGGCTGGTGCTGGCGGGGACGACGACCCTGGGCACCTACCTCCTGCCGCTGCTGCTCTCCGAGTTCGCCCTGCGGGCCCCGAAGGTCTCCTGCCAGATCAGGGTGGGGAACGAGGAGACGGTCGAGTCGTGGCTGCTGCGGGGCGAGGTCGCGCTGGGGCTGTGCGCCGGCACGCCGAAGGACGAACAGCTCGTCGCCCAGGGCATGTTCGAGGAGGCCATGGTGCTGGTGGCCGAGCCGGGTTCACCCCTCATCGGCCGGGCCCTGACCCCTGCCGACCTGGCCGACCAGCGGTTCCTGATGCGCGAGGCCGGCTCCGCCACCCGCCGGCTCCAGGAGTCCGCGTTGCGGACCTGGGGGCTGGAACGCGCCGAGCAGTGGGACATGTGGGGGACGGACACGCTGAAGCAGGCCGTCTCCCGGGGGCTCGGCCTGGCGGTCGTCTCCGAGCACGTCATCCGCCAGGAGACGGAGGCCGGGATGCTCGCCGCGCTGACCGTCGTGCCGGCCCCGCCCGTCCGGACGGTGTCCCTGGTACGGCGGGCCGACCGGGTGCTCACGCCGCCGGAGGAGGCGTTCGTGGCGCTGGTCGGAGCCGTCTCCGAGTGGCCCGGGTGACGGGCGGGACAGGTCCGGGCGGGCGGGGCCGGAGGGGTCGGCGGGGTGGCCCGGATGGCCCGGGCCGGGCGGGGTGTCAGTACCGGATGCAGGCGGAGCGCAGGTCGGTGTAGAAGTCCCACACGTCCGGGGAGCACTCGGGGGCGCCGAGCTGCGAGGCCTTCGCGCCCATGTGGGGCAGGTGGGAGTACGCGCCGACACCCGGGCGGTTGACGTGCAGCATGCCCGCCTGGAAGTCCTGGAGGGCCTGGAACATCAGGGACGGGTTCTGGGTGAAGACGGTGCCGGACATCCCGTACTTCACGGAGTTGGAGATGCGCATGGCGTCCTCGTAGCCGTCGCACTCGATGACGGACAGGACGGGGCCGAAGACCTCCTCCTGGGCGATCTCGCTGTCCCAGGCCACGTCGGTCAGTATGGTGGGCTCCATGAAGTAGCCGGGGGTGTCCAGGGCCGCCTCCTTGCCGCCGCAGGCCAGCGTGGCGCCGGCGTCGACGGCGGTGCGCACCGCGGTCAGACAGGCTTGCAGGCGCTCGTCGTTGACCACCGGTCCGATGTCGGCCCAGTCCTGGTCGCCGCGTCCGATCCGCATGGCGGACACGCGCGGGACGAGGCGCTCCAGCAGCGCGTCGCGGACGGCGCGGTCCACGATGACGCGGCTGGTGGCGCTGCACCGCTGGCCGCTCTGGCCGAACGCGCCGTGGATGACGGCGTCCGCGGCCGCGTCGAGGTCGGCGTCGGCGAGCACGATGAGCGCGTTCTTTCCGCCCAGTTCGAGCTGGGCGCGCATCAGCCGGCTCGCGCCGGCCCGGTTGATGGCCTGTCCGACCGGCAGGGAGCCGGTGAAGGAGATGCCGGCGACGCGCGGGTCGGAGACCAGGGCCTCGCCGGGGTCGCGGTCGCCCTGGACGAGGTTGAGGACGCCGGCGGGCAGTCCGGCGTCGACGAACGCCTGTACCAGCAGCGCCGAGGTCCAGGGGGTCAGCGGCGAGGGCTTCAGAACGGCCGTGCAGCCGGCGATCAGGGCGGGTGCGACCTTCCACATCGGGATGGCGACGGGGAAGTTCCACGGGGTGATGAGTCCGACCACGCCGAGCGGGCGCCGGAACGTCATGGCGAGGGTGCGGGGCTCCTCGGCCGGGGTGGTGACGCCGTTGATGCGGCGGGCCTCGCCGATGGTGAAGTCCAGGATGGTCAGCGAGCGCGCCACCTCGCCCCGGCCCTCGGACAGGCGCTTGCCCTGTTCCCTGGTGATCGCCTCGGCGAACAGTTCGGAGCGCTCGGTGATCAGGGCTGCCGCGGCCTTGAGCAGCTTGGCGCGTTCGATCGGTCCGAGCGCGTCCCAGTCCCGTTGGGCGGCGGCGGCCGCGGTGACGGCGGCGGTGGCGTCACCGGCTCCGGACTCCGTGAACTCGCCGATCACGTCGGAGGTGTCCGCCGGATTCAGGTTGGGTCGCACCTGCCCCGTGACCGAGGGCGACCAGCGGCCGGCGATGTGGTTGAGCAGGTGCTCGGGGTGCGGATTCGACATGGCGGACTCCGTGGGTGGAAGAGGGAGCAGGGAGGTGGCCCGTGCGGTGGGGCGGGGGGCCGTGCGGTTGGACGCCGGGCCGACGCCCCGGTGAGGGGGCAGGGGCGTCGGCCCGGCAGCGAGGGGGGTGGTCAGCCCATGTGGACGGCGATCCGGGGGGCTGCCCCGGTGCGGGCCGCGGTGACGGCCGCGTCGATGTCCGTGAGGGGGAAGGAGTCGGGGACGAGCCGGGCGAACCGGTCCTGTGCCGGGGTGCGGACGAGGAAGTCGACGGACTCGGTGAGGTCCTCGACCGTGTAGTTGTGGCTGCCGACGACACGGGTGAGGTTGCGGACGAAGGTGTTGGGTTCGAAGGCCACCTGTGGGCCGGGGGAGACGGAGCCGACGAGGGCCACGCGGCCGTCCAGCCCGACGAGGTCCAGGGCGGACTGGACGGCCGAGTGGTGGCCGGACAGTTCGAAGACGACGTCCGCGCCGAACTCCTTGACCGCTGTTTCCAGTGCGCCCGGGGAGCAGGCGACACTGGCTCCGAACTCCAGCGCCAGGTGCCGCCGGCCGGCGTCGACGTCGCAGGCGATGATGTTGCGGGCGCCGCGGTCGAGGGCGTAGGCGATGGCGGTGAGGCCGAGCATGCCGCAGCCGATCACGAGCACGTTGTCGCCGGCCGTGAGTTCGGTGCGTCGGGCCGCGCACACGACGGTGGCGGTGGCGCAGTTCGCGGGTGCGGCGACCGCGGCGGGCAGTTCGTCGGGGACGGCGACCAGGCCGGTGCCCGCGACCAGGTGGCAGTGGGTGGCGAGACCGCCGTTGTAGCGCCAGTGGTCGGTGATGGCCTCGTGGCCGTACTTTCGGACGCTCTCGCACTTCTGCGGGACGCCGCGGGTGCAGCGCCGACAGGTGCCGCAGGAGGTGCCGATCGTCCAGGTGACCCGCTGGCCGGGGGCGACGGGTCGGCCGTCGGCGAGGACGGGGGAGCCGCCGACGGCCTCGACGACGCCGACGGCCTCGTGCCCCAGGACGGTCGGCAGCGGGGTGGGCCGGTGGCCGGCGATGGTGTGCAGGTCGCTGCCGCACACGGTGGCCAGTTCGATGCGGACCAGGACCTCGCCGGGCAGGAGCCGGGGAAGGGGCTGCTGTTCCACGCTGAACCCCTTCTCGGGCCCGGACCAGACGGCCGCGGTCGGCGGGAGTGAGGCGCGGGGTACGGAGTTCACGGTGCTGGGATGCGTCATGTCCGGTTCCGCCTAGCGTCGGATCGTGAGGGCGGTGAGCGCGCTGCACCCGCAGCACCCGGCCACGAAGAGGAAGATGAGGCTGGTGTTGCCGGTGCTGTCCATCAGGCCGCCGATGAAGGGCTCTGCGGTCCCGGCGAAGAGGTAGGCGAAGCAGTTGACGGCGCCGACCGCGGTGCCGGCCATCCGCTTGCCGGCGATGTCGGGGCAGAGCGCCCAGAACGAGGACTGCGGGCCGTAGACGAAGAAGCCGGTGAGGAAGAGGACCACGATGCCGGTGGT
>NZ_JBEXNT010000245.1:0-5940 GCF_040611255.1 Kitasatospora sp. NPDC002965
TCTGCGGGAACGACCCGATCGTGGTGGTCGGCAGCAGCGGCAGGCCGAGGCGGGTGCGCTGGGCCTCGGCGCGCTCCGGCCGCGAGATGACGACCCGTCAGGTGCGGACCGACGCCCCACACTTCACGCTCCACGTCTCACGTCCCGCGTTTCACGCCAGAACCGTGGACATGACATGGGGGCGTGAACTAGCCTCGCTCAGCCATGGAACTGGAACTGCGGCACCTCCGCATCCTGCTGGCGATCGCCGACGCGGGCAGTCTGAGCAGGGCAGCCGCCGCCCTGATGCTCTCCCAGCCGGCGATGACCACCCAACTGCGCAGAATAGAAGCCTCGTTCGGCCAGCCCCTCTTCGAGCGTTCGGCTCGCGGGGTCACCCCCACAAGGGCCGGTGAGCTCGTGATCCTGCACGCCCGTGACGCGGTGGCCAGCGCCGAACGGATTCGCGGCTGCCGCCTCCGGTCGGCGGTCGGCCTGGAGCCGGTGACGGTGGGCGGCAGCTCCGGCCCGTTCCTGGGCCATCTGGCGATCCACCTGCCGGCCGTCCTGAGCAACCCCGTGAGCTTCGTGCAGTGCGCGACCACGGGGGAGGCCATGAGCCGGGTCGCGGACCGGTCCATCGCCGCAGGGTGCCTGGTCGACCTGGAGGGCTTCGGCGCGGCGCCGCCCGACGGAGTCGTCGTCGACGTCATCGGACTCGAACCCGTGGTGGTCGTCCTCCCTGCCGGGCACCCCCTCGCCCGACAGAAGCGGGTCGACCTCGCGGGCCTCGCAGCCGAGACCTGGCTCCTCCCGCCCCACGATCCCGGCTGCGACGACTACGGGGCGCTGGTCGCGGCCTGCGGATCCGCCGGATTCGCGCCGTGCGTCTCACCGCTCCGCATCGGACAGGTGGGCATCCTGTGCGACCTGGTCACCCAGGGCGTCGGCCTCACCCTGCTGCAGGGATCGGCCAGAGCCCGCGAGGGCGTGGTCATGCGAAGACTCGCGGGCGACCCGCTCCTCGGAAGACACGTGCTGGCCCTGCACCGCGAGTCACCGCTCATCGGCGCCCGGTCGCTGCTGCTGGCCCTCGTCCGGGACGCCTTCGACGCCCGGTGCGTCAAGCCGGACTGACGCCCCGGCGGGAGAGCGGCTCGCCCACCACCCCCGGGCCTCGGGTCCGTCTGCGGCAACCGCGACCGGGCGCCGTTGCCGGGAACGGGCGTAACACCCGCGTGCCGGCCGTCGATTTACTTGACAGTTCACCGCCAAATCCGGGGCGCCCGCCCCTTCGCGGAGGTGGCGATGCCCACCGCCCGCGCCACCCCCTCCCCTTCGTCCCGGGGAGACCGACCCAACGTAAGGACCGTCATGTCCCACTCGAAGTGGTTCACAACCATCGGCACCGCCGCGGCCATCACCGTGATCATGGCGCCTGCGGCGCAGGCCGTGTCCACACCCGACGCCGCACGGACCGGCGCCGCCGCCGTGACCACCCTCTACTACGACGCCACCCGGGCCGCCGGCTGGGAGGCCGCCGTCTCGGCCGGCGTCGCCTCCTGGAACGCGAACACCAAGAACGTCAAGCTGGTGGCGGCCCGGCCCGGCACCCGCGCCGAGATCCAGATCGTCGCCACCACCGGCTGGCCGCAGGCCACGCTGGGACCGGTCCGTCCGGGCGGCCAGGCCCGGGTGGAACTCGGGAGCCAGGCGGTCACCGAGGGCCACGACAAGACCCGCATCGCCGCCCACGAGATCGGCCACAACCTCGGCCTGCCGGACACCAAGCCCGGACCGTGCTCCCAGTTGATGTCGGGCTCCAGCGCCGGCACCACCTGCAAGAACGCCGTCCCCAACGCGGCCGAGCGGTCCCGGGTCGAGTCCGCCTACGCCGGCCGCACCACCGCGCACGACCCGGCGGAAGGCCACCTGCTGGTCGACGCGTCCTGACCGTGCGGCGGCGAGGGCAGCGCCCGCTGTCCTCGCCGCCCCGGACCGGGTGCGGGGCCGGTGCGCCGATGCCCGGCACACCGGCCGACGCCGATCGACCCCCTCGTGATCCTCCACGTGCCCGACAGTCACACGGCTCCGCGGAACGGCGACTGACGCACCAACCGCCCGGCCCGCCCCTTCGCGCCGAAACCGCCTGGCTACGCTCGACCGCACGGGCGTACGCCGCGGGCCACGTCGTCCGGACCGCCCCGCACGAGGCACGACAGTCGAAACGGCACAGGGACGAGCATGAGCAACCCACTGCAGGACCCCGGCTTCCTCCGGAACCCGTACCCCGCCCTCGCGGCACTCCGAGGCACCTCACCGGTCCTGAAGATGCCCGGCGGAGGAGGGAGGCCGAGCTACCTCGTCACCGGCTACGCCGAAGCCAGGGAGGCGTTCACCGACCCGCGGCTGTCCAAGGACACAGCGTCCTTCTTCGCCGGCAAGGGCACCGGACGCACCCTGCACCCCGCCGTGTCCCGGAGCATGCTGGCCACCGATCCACCCCGGCACACACGGCTGCGGAGCCTGGTGACGAAGGCGTTCACGCCGGGCGCCGTCGCGCGGCTCCGCCCGTACATCGCCCGCGTGACGGACGAGTTGCTCGACGCGTGGGTGCCCGGCGACGTGTCCGACGCCGTCGAGAGCCTCGCCGTCCCGCTGCCGGTCACCGTCATCTGCCGACTGCTGGGGGTTCCCGACGCCGACCGCGCGGCGGTGCGCACCTGGTCCGAGGAACTCTTCGCGGCCGGACAGCCCCAACGGATCGACGCCGCCTCGCACGCCGTCGCCGGCTACATGGCCGACCTCGTCGAAGCCAAGCGCCGCACCCCCGACGACAGCCTGCTCAACGACCTGATCCGTGCCCGCGACGGCGAGGACCGGCTCGGCGAGGACGAGCTCGTCTCCCTCGCGGTGCTCCTTCTCGTGGCCGGGCACGAGACCACCGCCAACCTGATCGGCAACGGACTCCTCGCCCTGTTGCAGGCGCCGAATGCGTTGCACCGCCTGCGGGATGAGCCCGCACTGGCGAGCAGCGCCGTGGACGAGCTCCTCCGGCTCGACTCCCCCGTGAGCACGGCCACCTTCCGGTTCACCACCGAGGACGTCCGCCTCGGCGGCACCGAGATCCCCGCAGGATCCCCGGTGCTCATCGCGCCCGGCGCCGCCAACCACGACCCCGCGCGCTTCCCCGCCCCGGACCGGTTCGACCTCGACCGGGACGCCAAGGGGCATCTCGCCTTCGGGCACGGCATCCACCGGTGCCTCGGAGCACCCCTCGCCCGCGCCGAGGGTGAGATCGTGTTCCGGGCCGTCGCCACGCGCTTCCCCCTGCTCCGTCTCGCCGTGCCCGCCGGGGAGTTGGAGTGGCGGAACACGAGGCTGGTGCGGGGCCCGGTCGCCCTGCCGGTGCTGCCGTGACCGTGCCTCACGCGCCGGCTCCGCCCGCTGCCTGCTCACCGCCCACCGCCCACGCCCCGGGCCATCCGGCTACTGGTGTTGACCCGGGCGGGTGAAGGTCCCCTCCGCCAGGCATCGGAGCCGGTCAGCGAAGGTACGAGGTCCTGCTGTTCGTGTCGCCTCCCGACAGCGAGGTTCCCGTGTCACCTGTCCGACAACCGCGGCTGCGTCCGCCGCACGTCCTGTCCGCGTTGCTGGCGGTGGCGCTCGGTGCGGGCGCCGCCTCGCTGGCCGTCACCTCCCCGGCCGCCTCCGCGGGGACCCCGAGGGCCGGAGCCGTCCGGGCGGACTCGAAGCCGGTGCCCGAAGCGGCCAAGCCGAAGCCCCGGGGCGCCGGGACGCAGCGCCCGATCGGCCCCGACCCGGTGGTCGACCTGCTGGCGCACGGCAACCTGACGATGGCCTCCAACTCGGTTCTGACCTGCGACGACAGCGACGGCTCGGTCTGCAACGACACCGAGGGCACCAACAACGGCCGTACCAAGTTCGTGAAGACCGACCCGAACGCGCCCGGTGACAACGCGTCCTCCGCGCAGCTGGTGATCCCGGCCGGGGCGGAGGTCCTGTCGGCCCGCCTGTACTGGCAGTTCAACCCGACCAACACCAGTACCGCGGGCGGCACCTCCGGAGACATCAACACCGGCAACCTGGTGTCCTGGAAGGTCCCGGGCGGCACCTCCTACGAGCAGCTCACCGCCGACACCTACGACTGGTTCGACCAGCAGGTGGGCGGTACCCCGCCGGAGCCGCTGCTCGCCGGTGCGGGCGTGAAGGACGTCACCTCCCAGGTGAAGGCCGCCGGCCCGGGCAGCTACACCGTCGCGGACATCCAGGCGTGCGCCGGACGCTCCTCCGCCCAGAACTCCGGTGGCAACAACGTGGGCTGCTGGGGCGGCTGGTCACTGGTGGTGGCCTACCAGAACCAGGCGGACCCGCTGCGCTACCTCCAGGTCTGGGACGGCTTCCAACTGCTGCGCTCCCCCGACAACCTGGCCACGCTCACCCTCGCCGGCATCCGCACGCCCGCGACCACCCCGCCGGCCACCATGGGCGTCACCGTCGGCGACGGCGACGTACCGATCGCGGGAGACCAGCTGCTGGTGGGCGCCGCGGCCGACAGCCTCACCCTGCTGCCGATGCCCGGTCCCACCGGCGTCGCCACCGACAACGCCTTCACCAGCCGGATCGACACGGTCAACGCCGACGGCACCGGTGCGAACCTCACCACCCGCGACCCCGCGCCGGTCAACAACTACGGCTACGACGCCCGGACGATCGACGTCACCGGCAAGATCCCCGCCAACAGCGCCCAGGCCGTGCTCCGGATCAACGGCGCGGGCGACGCACTGCACCCGCAGGCGGTCTGGCTCGCCGTCGACGCCCTCGAACCGGACCTGCAGATCACCAAGGCCAACACCCCGCCCGGCCTGGTCGGCCCCGGCGAGACCATCACCTACACCTTCGCGGTCGCGAACCGCCACCAGGACGGCACCACCGCCGACCTCGACACCGCGACCGGCGTCACCGTGACCGACCCGATCCCGGCCGGCACCACCTTCGTCCCCGGCTCCAACCCCGCCTGCCAGGCGAGCGGACAGACCGTCACCTGCACGGTCCCCGACCTGGCACCGGGCGCCGAGGCCAACGTCACCTTCCAGGTCACCGTCGACGCGGCGACCGCCGTCGGCACCCACCTCGACGACACGGCCGCCCTCCGCTTCCAGGGCAACCAGACCCAGCGCGTCCAGGAGCGCACCAGCAACACCGTGCGCAACACCGTCGCCGCCGTGCCCGGCTACACCGTCGTCAAGTCCTCCGACCCCGCCACCGCCAAGCCCGGCGACACCGTCCGCTACCGGATCCGGGCGACCAACACCAGCCGGAGCGACGCCCCCGGCGTCACCCTGACCGACGACCTGTCCGGCGTACTGAACTCCGCCGCCTACAACAACGACGCCGCTGCGGATTCCGGCCGGGTGCAGTTCGCCGGCACCGCCCTGACCTGGACCGGGGACCTGCCCGTCGGGGCCACCGTGACCATCGACTACTCCGTCACCGTACGCTCCCCGCTGGCCGCCGACGTGGTGCTGCGCAACACCGTCGCCTCCGACAGCTACCCGAACAACTGCCGTCCCGGCTCCACCGACGCGCGCTGCCGCGCCGAGGTCCCGGTGACCGGCCCGAGTCCCAGCCCGAGCCCGAGCCCGAGCCCCAGCCCGACGTCCTCACCGAGCCCGACGTCCTCACCGAGCCCCAGCGCCGGCGCCAGCCCGACCGCTTCGCCGAGCCCCGGCCCGACCACGAGCCCCGGCCCGGTGCCCGGCAAGAGCCCGACCCACGTCCCCCCGCCCCGCCCCGACCACGGCGGCCACCTGCCTCAGACCGGCAGCAACGCGGCCAGGGTCCTGCCCCGGGCCCCACCCCTTGGGCCGACCGCCCTGCGCTCCCCCGTGGCGCGTGCCCGGACCTGCACGGACCTGCCCGGACCTGCACGGCCGATCC
>NZ_JBEXNT010000246.1:0-5607 GCF_040611255.1 Kitasatospora sp. NPDC002965
CCTCTGCCCCTCCCCGCCGCTCTCCCGATGGGGCGCCGGGCGGGGGGCGGGGGCACCGCGGGGTGCCCCGGGGATCCGCTCCTGCGGATCCCGGGGCCTCCCGGTTCACTTCGCCTGCGGTCAGCCGAGGTTGGCCAGCGCGTCGTTGAAGGTCTTCGACGGACGCATCGCGGCCGCGGCCTTGGCCGGGTCCGGCTGGTAGTAGCCACCGAGCTCGACCGGCGTGCCCTGGACGGCGGCCAGCTCCTCGACGATGGCCTGCTCCTGCTCGCCCAGCGACTCGGCGAGGCCGGCGAAGGCCTGCGCCAGCTCGGCGTCCGCGGTCTGGCCGGCCAGCTCCTGGGCCCAGTACAGGGCCAGGTAGAAGTGGCTGCCGCGGTTGTCGATGCCGCCGAGGCGACGGCTCGGCGACTTGTCCTCGTTGAGGAAGGTGCCGGTCGCGCGGTCCAGGGTGTCGGCCAGCACCTGGGCGCGGGCGTTCTCCGTGGTGCGGGCCAGGTGCTCGAAGCTCGCGGCCAGCGCGAAGAACTCGCCCAGGCTGTCCCAGCGCAGGTAGTTCTCCTTGACCAGCTGCTGGACGTGCTTCGGGGCGGAGCCGCCGGCGCCGGTCTCGAACAGGCCGCCGCCGTTGATCAGCGGCACGACCGACAGCATCTTGGCGCTGGTGCCCAGCTCCAGGATCGGGAAGAGGTCGGTCAGGTAGTCGCGCAGCACGTTGCCGGTGACCGAGATGGTGTTCTCGCCGCGGCGGATGCGCTCCAGCGAGAACGTGGTGGCGTCGACCGGGGCCTTGATCTCGATCTGCAGGCCGGTGGTGTCGTGCTCCGGCAGGTAGGCCTTGACCTTCTCGATCAGGACGGCGTCGTGCGCACGGGTCTCGTCCAGCCAGAAGACGGCCGGGTCGCCCGAGACACGGGCGCGGGTGACGGCCAGCTTGACCCAGTCGCGGATCGGCAGGTCCTTGGTCTGGCAGGAGCGGAAGATGTCGCCCGGCTCGACGGCCTGCTCCAGGACGACGTTGCCCTCGGTGTCGACCAGGCGGACGGTGCCCGCGGCGGCGATCTCGAAGGTCTTGTCGTGGCTGCCGTACTCCTCGGCGGCCTGGGCCATCAGGCCGACGTTCGGAACGGAGCCGATGGTGGCCGGGTTCAGGGCGCCGTGGGCGCGGCAGTCGTCGAGGACGGCCTGGTAGACACCGGAGTAGCTGCTGTCGGGCAGCACGGCGAGGGTGTCGGCCTCCTGGCCGTCCGGGCCCCACATGTGGCCGGAGGTGCGGATCATGGCCGGCATCGAGGCGTCGACGATGACGTCGCTCGGGACGTGCAGGTTGGTGATGCCCTTGTCCGAGTCGACCATGGCCAGGGCCGGGCCGTCGGCCAGCTCGGCGTCGAACGAGGCCTTGATCTCGGCGCCGTTCTCCAGCGCGTCGAGGCCGGCGAGGATGCCGCCGAGGCCGTTGTTCGGGTTCAGGCCGGCGGCGACGAGCGCCGGGCCGTACGCGGCGAAGGTCTTCGGGAAGAAGGCGCGGACCACGTGGCCGAAGATGATCGGGTCGGAGACCTTCATCATGGTGGCCTTGAGGTGGACCGAGAACAGCACGCCCTCCGCCTTGGCCCGGGCGACCTGGGCGGCCAGGAACTCGTGCAGGGCGGCGACGTGCAGCACGGAGGCGTCGACGACCTCGCCGGCCTGGACCGGGACCGACTCGCGGAGCACCGTGGTGGTGCCGTCCGCGGCGAGCAGCTCGATGCGCAGCGAACCGGCCTCGGCGATCACGGTGGACTTCTCGGTGGAGCGGAAGTCGTTCTCGCCCATGGTGGCGACGTTGGTCTTGGAGTCGGCCGACCACGCGCCCATGCGGTGCGGGTGCGTCTTGGCGTAGTTCTTGACCGACGCGGGGGCCCGGCGGTCCGAGTTGCCCTCGCGCAGGACCGGGTTGACGGCGCTGCCCTTGACCTTGTCGTAACGGGCGCGGACGTCCTTGTCCTCGTCGGTCTGCGGGTCGTCCGGGTAGTCCGGCAGCGCGTAGCCCTGCGCCTGCAGCTCGGCGACGGCCGCCTTCAGCTGCGGGATGGACGCCGAGATGTTCGGCAGCTTGATGATGTTGGCGCCCGGGGTCTTGGCGAGCGCGCCCAGCTCGGCGAGGGCGTCGCCGATCTGCTGGCCCTCCTCCAGACGCTCCGGGAAGCTCGCGATGATCCGCCCGGCGAGGGAGATGTCGCGTGTCTCCACCTTCACGCCCGCCGTCGAGGCATACGCCTGCACGACCGGCAGGAACGAGTACGTTGCCAGGGCCGGCGCCTCGTCGGTGTGCGTATAGATGATGGTCGAGTCAGTCATCGGTACTCCGCTTCGCGTCTCCAACGTCTTGACGTCAAGATATCTCGTGATCGCCCCTTCGCTCCACCTCCCCCCGGTTCGGATGTGCGGGGGGAGGCGTCCGGGGCGCCGGGGCGACGGTCAGCTCCACGGTGGTCCCGGCGCGGGCGCGCGGCAAGCGGAGCGCCCGGAGGACCGCCGGAGGGGGCTACCGGAGGGCGCCGGAGCGGGCCGCCAGCCGCGCCTCGAACTCGGCCCGGTCGGCCAGGAACCAGAGCTGCCCGCCCCGGTTGGACTCCCGGACGAAGTCCCGCAGGGCGCCGCTGGCCAGGGTGTGCCGGGAGATGTCACCGAGGACGGCGAGCCCGACGCGGTAGGTGGCGAACTTCTGCACGATCCCGCCCGCGATCCGGGTGCTCAGGGTGAAGAACTCGTCCGGGAAGCGCTCGGCCGGGACGAGCACCCAGGCGGCGTCGCGACCCAGGGCGTCGCCGATGACGTCCATCGCCGCGGACTCGTCGCGGATGGCCGGGCCCTCGGCGGGCAGCCGCAGGACACCGGACGGGGCGGTGGGGCTGTGCTCAGACATGACGGTTCTCCGTGGTCATGGAGTGGATGACGGCGAGCAGCTCGGCCGTGTCGGCCGGATCGCCGAGGATGATCACCTTGAGGGTCGCGCGCTCCTCGTTGTGGAGGGACTCCACCCGCGTCGGGACGGTGTTCCCGCGCGGGCCCGAGACCAGTGCCACGAGGGTGTTCGACAGCCTGACGGCCTCCCGCACACCGACGCCGTCGATCTGGACGACGGTGGAGACCTCGACGTGCAGCGGACCGGGCTCCGGCGGCGCCGACGCCTCGGGGTCCGCGCCGGCGAAGGACTCGAAGTCGCGGCGGGCGATCCGGTACTGCTTCCCGATCCTGGTGGCCCGCAGCCGGCCGTCGCGGACGTAGCCGCGGACCGTCCGCACGTGCAGCCCCAGCAGCTCGGCCACCTGTTCCACCGAGTAGTACTCCGGCACCGGACACCCTTCGCGCGACGACTCCTTACGGTCGAAAACTACCATGAGAACAGGCTGGATAGGGAAGGATAGGGAGTGCTGTCCGATGAGCGGTACAGCCGACCGTCAGAACTTCGTCAACGCAGCGCGGCATTCGGTCAACGCTGCGTCAGGACGGCGTCCGAGTGCCCGGCGCCGCCCTAGCGTCGAAGGAGCAGTTCCGGCAGGCCCCTCCACCACTCGGGAGCACCCGCATGGCCCGCGTCGTCTGGCACGTCCCGGTCACCGTCACCGGCAGGACCACCGCTCTCCGCCTCTTCCGCCTTCGGGACGGCCGCCGCTGCGCGGTCGGCTTCAGCTCCGCCGGCGCGCTGGCCGGCCTGCTCGGCGCCGGGCAGGCCGCCGTCGAGCTCGGCGAACCCGCCCTGCGCGCCCTGACCGCCCCGCTCGGCGTCGACGAGCTGGTCCTGGACCCGCGCCTGGTCGCGCAGCCCGTCGCGGGCGGCGCGGACCGCCCGACCGGCCGCCCGGCGGCGGGCACCGGCCTCCCGGCCGCCCGGCTGCAGCACCGGTGAGCGCCCTCCACCTCGTGCCCGGCGCGCCCGGGCCCGAGGAGGCCCGGCCGCTGCAGGCCCTCGCCCGGGTGAGCTACGGCCCGGTCCCGCTCGACTTCGACCGGCTGGCCGCCGAGTTCCCGGCCGTCCAGAGCGGCCTCGCCCTGGCCGGCGACGCCGACCTCGAACTCCGGCTCGCCTGCACCGGGCCGGAGGAGTTACGGGCCGTCTCCATCGCCCTGCTGCGCGCCGGGGCCGCCCACGTCCGCATCGACCTCGTCCTGCGGGCGCTGATCCCGGGTCAGCCCGCGCTCCGGTCCGTGCCCTGACGGCCCGTGCCCCGCTGTCCGTTGGGGGCGCGGGCCGGGCGCAGGCCGGGCGCGGGCGCGGGCGCCGGGAGGGCCTACACCCCCTGGCGGGTGAGGGCCGCGACGGCGGTCAGCAGCAGCGCCGAACCCGCCACCAGGGCCGCGGTGAGCGGCTCGCCGAAGCACACGACGCCGAGCACCGCGGCCGTCGCCGGTTCGAGCAGTACCAGGACGGCGGCCGTCACCCCCGGCACCACGGTCAGACCGGCGAAGTACCACCGGTAGGCGAACAGGGTGGGCACGGTGCCGAGGAAGAGCAGCGCACCGGCCGTCGCCAGCGGCTCCCCGCCGGACGGCAGGACCCCGCCCTCCGCCACCGCGAGCGGCAGCAGGCAGAGCAGCCCGGTGGTGAACGCCCCGGTCGAGGCGCGCGCCGAACCGCCACCGCGCGCCCAGAGCGTCAGCCCGCTCTGCCCGGCCCCGGCCAGCACCGCGAGGGCCGCCCCGAGCAGCGGACGCGGACCGGCCGCCGGGGCGGCCACCAGCAGCGCCAGCCCGCCGAGCGCGAGGGCGAGCGCGACCGACGCCCGGGCCGTCAGGCGCTCACCGAGCAGCAGGTGGGCACCGAGGCTGGTGAGCACCGGACCGGCGCCGATGGTGATCAAGGTGCCGAGGCCGAGACCCGCGTACTGGACCGAGCCGAAGTAGGCGCACTGGCTGACGGCCAGTGCGAGCCCGGTCAGGACGGCCGCGCGGCGCGGGGCGCCGGAGGCCCGTCCCCCGGCCGTCCGCCGGAGGGCGGGCAGCAGCGCGAGGCAGCCGGCCGCGACGGCGAACCGCCAGGCACAGACGGCCACCGGGCCGAGCCCTCCGGTGCGCAGCAGCAGGGCGGCGACGGCTCCGCCCGCGCCCCAGGCCACGGCGGCGGCCGAGATGGACAGCAGGCCGTGCCGGACCGGCACGGCGACATGAGTGGTCATGCGTTCGTTCTCCACGACGGGGTGCCGGGCGGGGCCCGGCCGGATGAGGTCCACCGGTGGCGCGGGCGGCACTCATCGGCCCGGTGGCGGGGGGCCGCCGGGCGGGGTGTGCGTGGAGGGGCCGCCCGCTAGCGGACGGGCGGCGGCAGGATCACGAAGCGCATGGGGCCACCCTAGCGCCGGCCGGCGGGCGGGCGGGCCGTGGCGAGATCGGACTGATCGGCCCGAGGTGGGCCTCCGTCGGCTCGACCACCGGCTCGGGACGGCTGTACGGCGCGCGGAACGCCGTCGTCGCCGGGTCGACGCGGGCGGTCACCGGGACCTCGTCACCCCTCGCGCCACGGGGCGGGGGCCCCCGGGGAGCACCCCACCCCGGCCCCCCCCGGGACGCCCCCGGCCCGGGGGAAAACGACCACACCCCCCGCCGCGCCCCCGCCCCCAACCCCCC
>NZ_JBEXNT010000247.1:0-5385 GCF_040611255.1 Kitasatospora sp. NPDC002965
GCGGGATCTCGGCGCAGCGGTTGGTGGATCACTTGGGGTCGCAGGAGGCCGCCCGGGTTCGTCTGGGGATTGCCCGTTCGACGCTCTCGGAGTTGCTGTCCGGTCGGTGAACCGCGGGGAATGTGGTCCTCCGACCGGGCCTTGGCCTGGTCGCGTTGGTCAAGTTCCGAGGGCGCCGGTTCTGGCGGGGGCTGTTCGTCCCTGTGGGAGGGGCGGTGGGCGGTCCCTGGTTCAGCTGTGCTTCGGCAGGTTCCAGGTGTTGACGGTGTCGATGATGTGGTGCTGCTGGTCGGGGGTGAGGCCGGGCCACAGGGGGAGGCAGAGGTGGGTTTGGGCGAAGTGGTCGGCGAGGGGGTAGTTGCCGGTGAGGCCGAGGGCGGGTTGGTGGTGTAGGGGGTGGTCGTAGACGCCTCGGGCCGGGGTGATGCCGGCGGACTGCAGGTGTGCGCGCAGGTTCTCGCGCTGGGTGTGGTCGGGTAGCTGAATGATCGCCTTGTGGCCGCTGTAGCGGTGCCGCGGCTCGAAGGGGACCGCGATGTCGGGGTGGTGGATCCGTTGGGCGTAGGCGCGCAGGAGGTTGTGGCCGCGCTGCATGGGGGTCGGGGTGGTGGTGAGCTGGACGATGCCGAGCGCGGCGGAGAGTTCGGGCATGCGCCAGGCGCTGCCGAAGACGGTGTTGAGGCCGTCCGGGTTTTTGCCCTGGTCGCGGTAGTGGCGGGCGCGGGCGGCGGTGGCGTGGTCGTTGGTGGTGATCAGGCCGCCTTCGCCGGTGGTGAGGGCCTTGGTGGCGAAGGTGGAGAACGCGGCGGCGGCACCGAGGGTGCCGGCGGGGCGGTCGGGGGTGGCGGAGCCGTGGGCGTGGGCGGCGTCTTCGACGACGAGCAGGTTGTGGGTGGTGCAGTAGCGCGTGATGCTGTCGAGTTCGGGGGTGATGTGGCCGCCGATGTGGACGAGGACGACGGCCCGGGTGGCGCGGGTGCGGGCGGCGTCGATGGCGTCGGCGGTGGCGGTGAGGGCGCAGTCGTAGAGGATGGGGCGGGCCCCGGCGCGGATGGCGGCTTCGGCGGTGGCGTAGTTGGTGTTCGCGGGGACCAGGACGTCGGCGCCGGTCAGGTCGAGGGCGCGGAAGGCGATCTCCAGGGCGGTGGTGCCGGAGGAGACGGCGGTGACGTACCGGGTGCCGGTGGTAACGGCGAACCGCTCTTCGAGCTGCTGTGTGTAGGGGCCGAGGGTGAGTTGGCCGCTGTCGAGGACGGCGGCCGCGGCGGTGAGGTAGGCGGCCTTCTGGGCGGTGGTGAACTCGCTGCGGAACGGGGGGATCACGGGGTGGTCTCCTTCGGGCTCAGGCGGCCAGGGCCGGGGCCCAGGGCTCGACGGCGACCAGGCCGTCCGGGACGTCGACGGTGGGACGCGGGTGGATGAGCAGGTCGACGCGGTGTCCGAGGATCTGTTCGACGCAGGCGGCCGAGGCGTGGCCGGCGAGGGTCATCTTTCCGGTGCAGATGGTGTGCAGGCCGGTGATGTGGTCGCGGTCGGTGTGGTCGATGATCTGCCAGCCCGGGTTGAATCGGCCGGCGAGGGCCTGGTCGGTGGCCACGTAGTCGGTCTTGCCGACGGTGTAGGCGGTGGCGGCCGGGAGGTCGACGGTGCCGGGCTCCAGGAGCTGTCCGAGCTGGTGGATGAGCAGCTGGGTGCGTTCCAGGGTGACCGGGAAGCGGCGGCAGCCGGTGATCTGGGGCTGGATGCCGCCGTAGAGGGAGGCGAGGACGGCTCCGTGGGTGGGCATCACCACCGGGCCGGACTGGTTGGTGAAGATGATGCCCTGGGTGAGGCCGCCGGGCAGGTGCATCATCATGTCCAGGCGTGAGCGCAGGTCCGGGGTGTGCCTGGAGTTCAGCGCGGTCAGGAGGCGGGTGGTGCCGAGACCGGCGGCGAGGACGATGTGGTCGGCTTCCAGGTGCTCGCCGGTTCCGGTGCGGATCGCGGCGGCCCGGTCTCCGTCGAGGACGATGCCGTGCGCGGCGGTGCCGAGGACGAAGCGCACTCCGGCTGCCAGGCACTGGGCGGTGATGGCGGTGAGGAGGCGGCGGGAGGAGATCGCGCGTTCGGTGGTGGCGATCAGGTGTTGGCCGGCGACCGCGCCGGGGCGCAGGTGGCGGACGTCGGTGGGCTTGACGGTGTGGTGGGGCAGGTGATGGGCGTCCAGGGCGGTGCGGAAGGCGTGCTCGTCGGACGGGTCGAGGACGTAGACGGCGTCGGCGGCGGGGACCTGGGCGTCGGGGGCGAGGAGGGTGTAGAAGTCGCCGGCTTGGCGGCAGGCGTCGACGATGTGCGGGGACTGTCGGGCGTACAGGGCGCCGGAGTGGATCATGCCGTGGTTGGCGCAGGTGGCGCCGGAGCCGATGCGTTCGGCGTCCAGGACGGTGACGTTGTGGCCGGCGTGGGCCAGGCGCAGTGCGGTGAGCAGGCCTGCGATGCCGGCTCCCACGATCAGGGTGCGGTGCACGGGGCTGGTCCCTTCCGGGCGCCGGCCCCGTGCCGTGGGGTCAGCGTCCGATCTCGGTGTACTTGGTCTCGGTGGTGGTCTTCTGCGCCTGCCACCAGGGCTGGTTGGCCTGGTACCAGGCGATGGTGTCGGCCAGGCCCTGGCGGAAGTCGCTGTAGTGCGGCTGCCAGCCGAGGGCGCGCAGTTTGGCGCTGTCGTTGGCGTAGCGAAGGTCGTGGCCGGGGCGGTCGGGGACGAGGTCGTAGGCCTCGGTGTCGTGGCCGAGGAGTTCGAGAATGAGTTCGACGATCTCGCGGTTGCTGCGCTCGTCGGCGGAGCCGATGAGGTAGGTCTCGCCCGGGGTGCCGTGGTCGATGATCGTGTGGACGGCGGCGTTGTGGTCGTCGACGTGGGTCCACTCGCGGACGTTGGTGCCGTCGCCGTACAGGCGGGGGCGGGTGCCGGTGAGGAGGTTGGTGACCTGGCGGGGGATGAACTTCTCGGGGTGCTGGTAGGGGCCGTAGTTGTTGGCGCAGTTGGAGATGGTGGCCTGGACTCCGTAGGAGCGGGCCCAGGCGCGGACCAGCATGTCGCTGCCGGACTTGGTGGCGGAGTAGGGGCTGGAGGGGTTGTGCGGGCTGTCTTCGGTGAACAGGTCGGTGCTGTCGACGGGCAGGTCGCCGAAGACCTCGTCGGTGGAGATGTGGTGTAGGCGCTTGCCGTGTCGGCGGACGGCTTCCAGCAGGGTGAAGGTGCCGTGGACGTTGGTGCGCACGAACGGGGCGGGGTCGTGCAGGGAGTTGTCGACGTGGGATTCGGCGGCGAAGTGGGCGACGACGTCCGAGTCGGCGATGAGGCGGTCGACGAGGTCGTGGTCGCAGATGTCGCCGACGACGAGGTCGACGTTGTCGAGGCCGGCGAGGTTCTCCTTGTTCCCGGCGTAGGTCAACGCGTCCAGGACCCGGATGCGGTACTCGGGGCGGTGCGCGTGGGTGTAGCGGACGAAGTTCGCGCCGATGAAGCCGGCGCCCCCGGTGACGAGGAGGGTTTTCTGGCTCATGACGCCGCATCCTACGGCTCCACGAACTATTCTGACGAATCGTCATATATGTGTGCTCGCAAGCCACTTGAAGACCACTTGCCATGTTGGAGGTGATGGGTCCAGAGAACACCCGCGTGGGCCGCCAGGGGAGGCACACACGGGGGGCACACAACGACGGATCGCTGCGGACCGGGCCCGGGCGCGGGCCGGTGGTCTTACGCTCGTTTCACCGGCCCGCGTTGCGCGGGTCCGGGCCCGGACGAAGAGGGGGGGATCCGGTCGTGGCGACCACCCGGGGCAGGGGCCCGAACACGGCTCTGGCCGCGCTGATCGAGGCCGCCGACGCCAGTCACAGCTGGCTCGCCAGGCGGGTCAACGAGCTGACCGCCGAACGCGGTGTCACCACCGCCTACACCCATACGGGCGTATCCCGGTGGACGGTCAAGGGGATGGTGCCGCGCGATCCCACGCCGGTGTGTCTGGCCGCTGCGCTGGGAGAACGTCTCGGGCGGCCGGTCACGCCGGCGGAGATCGGCATGGGCGCGTTGCGTGAGAGGGATCCTGACGTGGGGTTGGATTTCCCCCGCGATCCCGATGCCGCCCTGCGCGGCGCCATCCAGCACTGGAGCACCATGTTGAACCGACGTGCCATCCTCCACGGCTCCTTCGCGATCGGCGCCTACGCGGTGCCCACCGTCCGGTGGCTCGGCCGGCCCGCCGACGCCGCCCCCGTCACGCCCGATCCCGCGGGGCGCCGCGTCGGACGTACCGATCTGGACCAGCTGTGGAAGGCCTCCGAGGAAGCGCGACGCTGGGACTCCAAGTTCGGCGGCGGGAACACGAAGGCGCCGGCCGTGGCGCGGCTGCTGCGCGAGCGTGCCGTTCCCCTGCTTCAGGGAAGCTTCACCGAGCAGCTCGGGCGCGAGCTGCTCACCGCCGTGTCCGAGCTCGCCCGTGTCTCCGCCTGGTCGAGTTTCGACATGGGCGACCACGGCGCCGCACAGCGCGACTTCGTGCAGTCCCTGCGCCTGGCCCGCGCCGCCGGTGACCAGGAGGCTGGGGCCTACACCCTGGCCACGATGAGTCTGCAGGCGATGCTGCGCGGCTACCCGCAGGAGGCGATCGACATGGCCCAGGGCGCCTACGACCGCGCCCGGCACGCGGCCGCGCCCCGGGTGCTGGCCTTCATCAAGCTGGCGGAGGCCCGCGCGCACGGCCGCGCCGGGGACTCCCGGGCCGCCGGCCGGACACTGGCCGAATGCGAGGGGTTGCTGGACTCCATCCGCCCGGGCATCCGGGACCCGGCCCACCTCGCCTACCTCACCCACCAGCGAATCAGCGCCGACGCCGCCGAAATCCACAAGGACCTCGGCCGGCCGGAGGCGGCCCTGCGATGGGGACAACAGGCCGGTCCCATGTCGGAGAGCGACTTCGCCCGCGCCACCGGCATCCGCTGCACAGTCATGGCCGTCGCCCACCTGCAGCACGACGACCTGCCCTCCGCACTGGCCGCCGGCGAACGCGCCGCGGCGATCCTCGGACCGGTCCGCTCCGCCCGCGCCCACGGCTACCTGCGCGACGTCACCACCGCGCTGCGCCCCTGGCGCGGCGACACCCAGGTCGCCGACTTCCTCCACCGCGCGGGGACGGTCCTCGCCTCGGCCTGATCCCCCACCGCTGCCGCACGCACGCCCGAAGGCCGAACCGATGCCCTCCCGGTCCCGGCCGGGGCCGGTCACGGGGTCGCCGCGGTGTTCGGGGCCGTTCGGCAGTGGCACGGGTGGTGGCCGGGGAGCAGGCCCAGGCCGTGGAACAGGAAGATGGTGCGGGCGGTCGGGTTGCCGACGCCGGCGCTGCC
>NZ_JBEXNT010000248.1:0-5302 GCF_040611255.1 Kitasatospora sp. NPDC002965
CGTCGCCCGGCTGCGCCGCGCGGCGCAGCCGGCCCCCGAGGTCCCGTCCCCGCTGGCGGGCGGCACCGTCCTGGTCACCGGCGTCACCGGTGGCCTCGGCCGCCTGGTGGCCCGCCACCTCGCGGCGGTCCACCGCGTCGCCGAGCTGGTCCTGGTCTCCCGCTCCGCCGTCCCCGCCGACCTGCTCGCCGAACTCGCGGCGGACGGCACCCGCGTCCGGTCCGAGGCGGTGGACGCCGCCGACCGCGAGGCGCTGGCGGCGGTCGTCGACTCCGTCGCGGACCGCCTCACCGGCGTCGTCCACGTCGCCGGGATCGTGGACGACGGCGTCATCGAGGCGCTGGACGGCGCCAAGTGGCACAGCGTGCTGCGCCCCAAGGTCGACGCCGCCTGGCACCTCCACGAACTCACCGCCGGGCTCGGCCTCGCCGTCTTCGCGCTCTACTCCTCCGCCTCCGGCGTCCTCGGCGGCTCCGGCCAGGGCAACTACGCGGCCGGCAACGCCTTCCTGGACGGTCTGGCCGTCCACCGGCACGCCCTCGGACTGCCCGCCGTGTCACTCGCCTGGGGCCTGTGGGCCGAGGCCGGCGGCATGGGCGGCCGTCTGAGCGACACCGACCTCGCCCGGATGGCCCGGGGCGGCACCCGTCCGCTCTCCGCCGAGCAGGGCCTGGCCCTCTTCGACGCCGCGATCACCGGCGACCGGGCGGCCGTGGTGCCGATCCGGCTCGACGTCACCGGCGTCCGGGGCGACGACCTCCCGCCGCTCCTGCGCGGGCTGGCGCCGGCCGCCCGCGCGCCCCGCGCCCTGCGACGGTCCGCCGCCCGGTCCGCCGGGGCCGGTGCCGACACCCTCGCCCGGCGGCTGGCGGGCCTCGCCGCCGCCGAGCGCGACGAGGTGCTGCTCGCCCTCGTCCGCGACACCGCCGCCACCGTGCTCGGTCACGGCTCGGCCGGGTCCCTTGACGTCGAGAAGCCGTTCAAGGACCTGGGCATCGACTCGCTGACCGCCGTCGAGCTGCGCAACGGGCTCGGCGCCGCCACCGGGCTGCGGCTGCCCGCCACGCTGGTGTTCAACTACCCGACGCCGAAGGCCCTCGCCGCCCACCTCACCACCGAGCTGGTCGGCGAGGAGACCGCCGCACCGGCCGCCGCGCCCGTCCCGGCGGTGCGCGCCGCCGAGGCCGACGACGAACTCGTCGCGATCGTCGCCATGGGCTGCCGCTTCCCCGGCGGCCTCGACTCCGCCGAGGACCTCTGGCGCTTCGTCGCCGCCGGAGGAGACGCCGTCTCGGGACTGCCCACCGACCGCGGGTGGGACCTCGACGGCAGCTACGATCCCGACCCCGACGTGCCCGGCCGCACCTACGTGCGCGGCGGCGGGTTCCTGCCCGGCATCGCCGACTTCGACGCCGCCTTCTTCGGGATCAACCCCCGCGAGGCGCTGGCGATGGACCCGCAGCAGCGGCTGCTGCTGGAGGTCGCCTGGGAGACCCTGGAGCGGGCCGGTCTCGACCCGACCGCCCTGCGGGCCACCCCCACCGGCGTCTTCATCGGCACCCACGGCCAGGACTACGGCACCCAGGGCACCGGCGGCCAGGCCGACGAGGGCTACCTCGTCACCGGCAACGCGGGCAGCGTGCTGTCCGGCCGGCTCTCCTACACCCTCGGCCTGGAGGGGCCCGCGATCACCGTCGACACCGCCTGCTCCTCCTCGCTGGTCGCACTCCACCTGGCCGCCCAGGCCCTGCGCAGCGGCGAGTGCACGCTGGCGCTGGCCGGCGGCGCCTCGGTGATGTCCACCCTGGAGGGCCTGGTCGGCTTCTCCCGGCAGCGCGGCCTGGCCACCGACGGCCGGAGCAAGGCGTTCGCGGACGCCGCCGACGGGTTCGGGATGTCCGAGGGCGTGGGTCTGCTCCTGCTGGAGCGGCTGTCGGACGCGCGGCGGCTCGGCCACGAGGTCCTGGCCGTCGTCCGGGGCTCGGCCGTCAACCAGGACGGTGCGTCGAACGGCCTGACCGCGCCCAACGGCCCCTCGCAGGAGCGGGTCATCCGGGCCGCGCTCGCCAACGCCGGACTGGCCGCCGGCGACGTCGACGCCGTCGAGGCACACGGCACCGGCACGCCGCTCGGCGACCCGATCGAGGCGCACGCCCTGCTCGCCACCTACGGCAGGGGCCGCCCGGCCGAACAGCCGCTCTGGCTGGGCTCGGTGAAGTCCAACATCGGGCACACCCAGGCCGCGGCCGGTGCGGCCGGTGTGATCAAGATGGTCGAGGCGCTGCGCCACGGCGTACTGCCGAAGACCCTCCACATCGACGCGCCCTCCTCGCACATCGACTGGTCCTCGGGCGGCATCGCCCTGCTCACCGAGGACCGGGAGTGGCCCGAGGGCGACCGCCCGCGCCGGGCCGCCGTCTCGGCCTTCGGCGTGAGCGGCACCAACGCCCACGTCATCCTGGAGCAGGCCGAGCCGGCCGAGCAGGCCGCCGAGCAGGCCGACCCCGAGGCCGCCCCCGGCGCGAACGAGGACGAGAACGCCGACGCGGCCGGGGACGGCGCGGCCCCCTGGGTGCTCTCCGGTGCCTCGGAGGCCGCCCTGCGGGCACAGGCCGCCCGGCTGGCGGCGTACGCGGACGAGCGCCCCGACGTGGACCGCGCGGCGACCGCCCGTGCCCTCGTCACGGCCCGCTCCCGCTTCCCCGAGCGAGCGGTCGCCGTCGGCGCCGACCCGGCCGGACTCGCCGACGCCCTGCGGGCGCTGTCCTCCGGAGAGGCTGCGCCCGGGTTGGTGGCGGGCCGTGCGGAGGTGGCGGGCCGGTCGGTGTTCGTGTTCCCGGGTCAGGGTTCGCAGTGGGTGGGGATGGGTCGGCGGTTGCTGGCGGAGTCTCCGGTGTTCGCGCGGGCTCTGGCGGAGGTGGAGGGTGCGCTGAAGCCTTATGTGGACTGGTCGTTGGTGGATGTGGTGAATCAGGTGCCGGGTGCTGCCTCGCTGGAGCGGGTGGATGTGGTGCAGCCGGTGTCGTTCGCCGTGATGGTGGGTCTGGCGCGGGTGTGGGGTTCGTTGGGTGTGGTGCCGGACGCGGTGGTGGGGCATTCGCAGGGTGAGATCGCGGCGGCGCATGTCGCGGGGATCCTGTCGCTGGAGGACGCCGCCGCCGTGGTGGCGCTGCGTTCGCAGGCGATCGCGCGGGGTCTGGCGGGTCGTGGCGGCATGGT
The DNA here is from genome assembly GCF_040611255.1 of Kitasatospora sp. NPDC002965. Classification (NCBI taxonomy): domain Bacteria; kingdom Bacillati; phylum Actinomycetota; class Actinomycetes; order Kitasatosporales; family Streptomycetaceae; genus Kitasatospora; species Kitasatospora sp. NPDC002965. The sequence goes on from NZ_JBEXNT010000248.1 coordinate 3,220, forward strand.
GTCCGTGGGCCTGCCCTACGGGCGGGTGGCTGACGGTCTGCCGGCCGGTGTGGAGGTGGCGGCGGTGAACGGGCCGTCGTCCGTGGTGGTGGCCGGTGACCCGGTGGGGCTGGACACGCTGGTGGCGGGCTTTGAGGAGCAGGGTGTGCGGGTGCGGCGCGTCCCGGTGGACTACGCCTCGCACACCGCGCACGTCGAGTCGATCGAGGAGGAACTGGCGGGGTTGCTGGCCGGGGTGAAGCCGCAGGCGGCGAGGGTGCCGTTCCTGTCGACGGTGGAGGGCCGGTGGTTGGAGGGTCCTGAGCTGGACGGTGGGTACTGGTACCGCAACCTGCGGCAGACCGTCCGCTTCGCCGAGGCGGTGGACACGCTCGCCGCGGAGGGGTTCCGGGCGTTCGTGGAGGTGAGCGCGCACCCGGTGCTGGCGCACAGTCTGGTGGAGGCGCTGGAGGAGGCGGTCCAGGCTCCGACGGTGGTCACGGGGACGCTGCGGCGTGAGGACGGTGCGTGGGACCGGGTCCTGCTCTCGGCCGCCGAGCTGTACGTCCGCGGGGTCGGGGTGGACTGGTCGGCGGCGTTCGCCGGCGCCGGCACCCTCCGGCCCTCCGACCTCCCCACCTACCCCTTCCAGCACGAACGTTACTGGCTGGAGACGCGTCCCACCGCCGACGTGGGCGCCGCCGGGCTGGCACCCGTCGGGCACCCGCTGCTGGGTGCGGCCGTGTCGCTGCCGGAGGGCGGGTCGGTGCTCACCGGCCGGCTGGAGCAGCGGGACCACCCGTGGCTCGCGGACCACGCCGTCGCCGGGACCGTCCTCGCCCCGGGGGCAGCGTTGCTGGAGCTGGTCTCGCGGGCCGGTGACGAGGCGGGCGCCCCCGCCGTCGACGAGCTGGTGATCGAGGCTCCGCTCGTCGTCCCCGAGCGCGGTGCCCTGCACCTGCACGTGCGGGTCGACGCGCCGGAGGACGACGCGCCCGATGCCCGGCGGCCGTTCGCCCTGTACTCGCGGGCCGAGGGCGGCGAGGGGGCCTGGACGCGGCACGCCAGCGGCTTCCTCGGCGGGGAGGCCGGGCCGGGCGCCGCGGCCCCCGGCCCGTGGCTTCCGGCGGGTGCGGAGCCGATCGCGCTGGACGGCTTCTACGAGCGGCTGGCCGAGCGGGGTTTCGTCTACGGCCCGGCGTTCCAGGCGCTGCGGGCCGCCTGGCGGCACGACGGCGAGGTGCACGCCGAGGTGGCGCTGCCCGCCGGCCTGGCCGCCGCCGGCTACGGGATCCACCCGGTGCTGCTGGACGCCGCGCTCCAGGCCACCAACTTCCTGGCCGTCGCCGAGCCGGAGCCGGGGCACGTCCTGCTGCCGTTCGCCTGGAACGACGTGGCCCTGTTCGCGTCGGGGGCCACCGCCCTGCGGGTGCACGCCCGGCAGACGGGTCCGTACGCGTTCTCGCTCGTCCTCACCGACCCGGCCGGACTGCCGGTGGCCTCGATCGGGTCGCTGTCGCTGCGGCAGGTGCCGGTCGACCGGCTCACCGCCCTCGGGGCGGCCGGGGCCGAGCACCTCTACAGCGTCGCCTGGGCGCCGCTCGCCCCGGTCGCGGAGGCCGGGACGGCCGTCCCGGCGGTGCTCGACCTCACCGGCGAGCCGGCCGTCGGGCCCGAGGGCGCCCGCGCGCTGCTCGGCCGGGTCGCGACCTTCCTGCACGACGGGCTCGCGGATCCTGCCCGGGCCGGCGAGACGCTGGTCGTCGCGACCGGGCTGCCCGACGCGGACCCGGCGGTCAACGCGGTGTGGGGGCTGGTCCGTTCCGTCCAGCACGAGCAGCCCGGCCGCGTCCTCCTCCTCGGTGGCGAGGGAGCGGCGTTCCCCGCCTCGGCGGTGGAGCCGTCGGCCCTGGGGGGCCTGCTGGCGTCGGGTGAGTCGCAGGTGGTGTGGCGTGACGGTGACGCGGTGGTGCCGCGCCTGGTGCGTGCGGCCGTGTCCGGGTCCGTCGGGGTGTTGGATCCGGCGGGGACGGTGTTGGTGACGGGTGGGACGGGGACGTTGGGCGGGTTGGTGGCTCGGCGTCTGGTGGAGTCGCACGGGGTG
>NZ_JBEXNT010000249.1:0-5277 GCF_040611255.1 Kitasatospora sp. NPDC002965
CCCGACACCCCCGTCGTCACCCTCGACGCCCGACGCCGGGACAGCGCCAAGAGCGCCCTCATCACCCTCGTCGAACACGCCCTCCTCGCCCGCCTCCGCTGAGCGGAACCCGCAGGTCGGCAGCCCCGGCGCCCCGCTGTCACGGCGGAGCGCCGGGGCCTGTCCGCTTGCGGGGAGATGTCGTCCGGACGCCGCGCGCAAGACCCCCGCATAAGCGGCGGATAACAGTTCGGTAGGCATTTCGTGATCAACAATGACTGTTTGTAGCGAATCAGCATCACTCAGCGCCAGAAGACCACAGTTTTACACCGTCATGTCGGTGAATGTCCCAATTGCGCCCTGCATGGCGCTGACCGGCAGCTGTTTGTCCCCCATCCCTGCACGTGCTGAAATTCCAGCTACCCCTGCATCCATATCGGCCACCGCTCCCCGGAGCGGACGGGCCTCCAGGGGTAGCGCTGGATTGATCCATGGCCGGCTGTCGGCCGAGAGGTAGTTGTCGAGTGAGGCGTAAGCAGCAGGTCGCCCCGCAGCGGCGCTCCGAGCCCCGCCAGAGCGAGCCGAACGGCACCGCACCGGACCCGGCGGGGTTCTCGGCGTTCACGCCGACCGAGGAACGGCCACCGGCCGCCCCCACACCACAGCAGCCGGGTCCCGCCAGGGACCGCACGGGCGGCTCCGGCGCGGACGACACCGGCGGCAAGGGCGGCAGCCGGTACGACTTCCTGCGCCCGCGCAACTGGCGCGTGCCGGCCCGTCTGATCGCGATTCTGCTGATCCCGGTCACCATCGGCCTGATCTTCGGCGGTCTGCGCGTCAACACCTCGTTCGACGGCTTCATCAAGGCCGACCGCGCCCAGCGGACCGCCACCCTCGCCAAGGCCGCCACCGAGCTGGCCGAGGCGCTGGAGAGCGAGCGCGACAAGACCCTCATACCTCTGCTCACCAAGCAGGACCCGAACAACGAGGTCACCAAGGCGCGCTCGACCACCGACGCCGCCCTCAAGGCCTACTACGCGGCCTACGAGGCCAGCGACAAGTCCGGCGAGCTCCCGCGCCGCCACGACGCCTTCCAGGGCGTCGTCGTCGCCCTGCCGCACCTGCGCGCCAACGCCTACAGCCCGGACCTGTTCGCCTCCGCGACCACCTCCGCGTACTCGGTGATGCTGGCCCCGCTGCTGGCCTACGACAACTCGGTCGGCCTCGGCTCCTCCAACCTCACCAGCAAGGGCCGCTCGATCTACGCCATGTCGCTGGCGAAGGCCTCCGCCTCGACCCAGCGCGCGCTGATGCTGCACCTGCTGGTCGGCATCTCCGCGGGCGCCACCACCCGGTACGAGAACGCGGACCTGATCCAGCAGCTGCTGGTCGCCCAGCGCCTGGAGCACACCGCGCTGTCCGAGTTCAACACCGGCAGCGCCCCCGAGGACGCCCGCCGCTACTCGGACGCCCAGGTCGCCCAGGCCAACGCCGACCAGCGCGCCGCCTACCGGATGCCCAACGGCACCGCCCCCACCATGCAGGGCCTGCTCAACCTCGGCGCCGCCTACAGCCAGGCCGCCGCGATCGGCCAGGCCCAGGGCAAGGACGCCGCGGACCGGGCGTACAAGGAGGCCAAGGACTCCGGTCTGACGCCGGAGAACTGGAACCAGGCCGCCAACACCCACATCACCAGCCTCCGCGCCACCGAGGTCGTGCTGCTGGACGACGTGCTCCAGGACGCCGCGGCGCTGCGTGACAACGCGCGCTTCGACGCCGTCCTCAACGCGCTGATCGTGCTCGCGTCGCTGATCCTCGCCGGTGTGCTCACCGGCTACGTGGCCCGCTCGATGATTCTCGGCATGCGGACCCTGCGCAACGCCGCCCTGGAGATCGCCGACCACCGTCTGCCCGACCTGGTCGAGAAGCTCTCCAAGACCGACCCCGACCGGGTCGACACCAACATCAACCCGATCCCGCTGCACGGCAAGGACGAGATCGGCGAGGTCGCCCGGGCCTTCGACCAGGTCCACCGGCAGGCGGTCGCACTCGCCGCCGAGCAGGCGCTGCTGCGAGGGAACGTCAACGCGATCTTCACCAACCTGTCGCGCCGCAGCCAGGGCCTCATCCAGCGCCAGCTGGCGCTGATCACCGACCTGGAGAACAACGAGGCCGACCCGGACCAGCTGGAGAACCTCTTCAAGCTGGACCACCTCGCGACCCGTATGCGCCGCAACGGCGAGAACCTGCTCGTCCTCGCGGGCGAGGAGGCCGGCCGCCGCTGGAACACCCCGGTCCCGCTGGTCGACGTGCTCCGCGCCGCCGCCTCCGAGGTGGAGCAGTACGAGCGCGTCGAGCTCTCCGGCATCCCCGAGGCCGAGGTCGTCGGCGCCGCCGTGACCGACCTCGTCCACCTGCTCGCCGAGCTGCTGGAGAACGCCACCTCGTTCTCCAGCCCGCAGACCCGGGTGCTGGTCAACGCCACCCGCCTGCCGGACGGCCGGGTGCTGGTCGAGATCCACGACAAGGGCATCGGCCTCACCGCCGAGGACTTCGCCGAGATCAACGAGAAGCTGGCCGAGCCGCCCACGGTCGACGCCACCATCTCCCGCCGCATGGGCCTCTTCGTGGTCGGCCGGCTCTCCCAGCGGCACGACATCCGCGTCCAGCTCCGCCCGTCCGGCGAGTCGGCCGGCACCACCTCGCTGGTCATGATGCCGCCGTTCCTGACCCACATGGCCGCGGCGCCGGAGCCGGAGGAGCAGTTCACCGTCTCCCGGATCTTCGCCGACCAGGAGCCGACCGCCGACTGGGCCGCCCCCGGCCGGGACGAGGCCCGCAGCGCCGCCGAGCTGGGCTTCGACGACCACCTCACCGGCACCGGCAGCGCCGGCTCCTCCGGCTTCAGCCCCGCCCTGGAGGCGGTCCAGCGCTCGCAGCGCCTGGACCAGGTCCGCCGGGCCGCGCTGGAGGTCGGACCGCAGTCCGGCCAGGAGCCGCCGGTGCTCGACGCCGAGGTCGACGACGAGTACCCCCCGTACGGTCGCCGCAACGACGAGGTCTACGGCCAGGACGGGCAGTACCCGCAGCAGGGCTACGACCAGACCTACGCCGACGACCAGTACAACTACGGCCAGGACGGGTACGACGGCAACGGCTACCAGCAGGACGGCTACGACCAGTACCCGCAGCAGGGCTACGACCAGTCCGGCTACGGCGACGACCAGTACGGCCGGCAGGAGTACCAGGACCAGGGCCAGGACCTCCAGGTCCAGGGCCAGGGCTACGACGGGTACGACGGCTACGGCTACCAGCAGGACGGCCAGGGGGCCGAGGAGGCCCCGGCCGGCCACCCCTACGCCCCGGAGCAGCCCGCGCTGCCCGCCGCCGACCCCGCCCCCGCCACGCTGGCGTCCGGGCTGCCCCAGCGCCGCCCCGGCCAGCAGCTGGCCGGCGGCGGGTTCCCGTCCGGGCCGGCCGACGCCGGTCAGGGCGGCGAGAGCCCGAACTGGTTCGCCGGTGCCAAGGACACCTCCGCGCCGGCCGAGCCGCGCGGCCACGAGGTGTCCGCGCTCGGCGGGTACGGGCCCACCGGCCCGACCGGCGCGGGAAGCGCCGCCTGGCAGTCGCCCAACGACGGCAACTGGCAGCGCGCCGAACAGCTCCGCGAGCCCTCTTCCAGCGGCACCACCCCGTCCGGACTCCCCCGGCGGGTACCCAAGCAGAACCTGGTGGCCGGCAACGCCAAGCCCACCCCACAGGATGGGCCGCAGGTCTCCCGTTCGCCCGAGGAGGTCCGTGGACGTCTCACGAACCTGCGCCGCGGTGTCGAGCAGGGCCGTAGCGCAGGCGGCACCGGAAGCTTCCGGATCGACCCCGATCAGGTAGACCAGTCCGGCAACGGACAGCAGAATCGCAGCACCGATCTCTTCGGCGGCTCGAACCACCAGGAGCGTTGAGTTGAGTCAGATGAGCCAGGCCGCACAGAACCTGAACTGGCTGATCACCAATTTCGTGGACAACACCCCTGGGGTGTCGCACACGGTGGTGGTCTCCGCGGACGGCCTCCTGCTGTGCATGTCCGAAGGGTTCCCCCGCGACCGCGCCGACCAGCTCGCCGCCGTCGCCTCCGGCCTCACCTCCCTCACCACCGGCGCCAGCCGGATCTTCGAGGGCGGCGAGGTCAACCAGACCGTCGTCGAGATGGAACGGGGCTTCCTCTTCCTGATGGCCGTCAGCGACGGCTCGGCACTCGCCGTCCTGGCCGCCCCCGACTCCGACATCGGTCTCGTCGGATACGAGATGGCCCTGCTCGTCGACCGGGCCGGCGCCGTCCTCACCCCCGCACTCCGCGCAGAACTCCAGGGCAGTCTCCTGCACTGACGGACCGTCGGATACCGTCCTGGTATTCGAAGCACCTCCGCGCCCGTCCCGGGCCCGCTTCGGCGGGCTCGGGATCGGACGTAGTACGGCCTTCGCACCACCGGCTCAGGACCAGTGCCCGAGCTCGCACCGCACCGCCGCACCCTGTGAGGAGAGGATCCGTGACACCGCCCGACGACCGCAGCGGCCAGTACGGCGTTCCGTACCCTGGCACAGGCCATGACGCCTTCGGAGCACCCGGCGTCGGCCACGGTCAGCAGTACGGCCAGCCGCTCCACGGCCAGCACGACCAGCACTACGGACAGCCGCAGTACGGCGGGCCGTACCCGCCGGGGCAGTACGACGAGTACGGCCGGCCCCGGCAGCCGCAGCCCTCCTACGACGCGCCCCCCGCGGGCTACCCGAGGCAGGACGGGACGGCCGGCCAGCAGCCCGGCCCCGGCCTCGGGGGCCGGTCGGCCGTCGGGCACCAGGGCGGCCGGTCGGCCCAGCGGCCCGGGCACGCTGACGAGTTCGACGACGAGCAGGACTCCGGCCCGCTGATCCGACCGTTCGCGATGACCGGCGGACGGACCCGGCCCCGCTACGAGCTCGCCCTGGAGGCGCTCGTCTCGGCCGACGTGGATCCGCAGCGCCTGGCCACCCTGCTCCCCGAGCACCAGCGGATCTGCACCCTGTGCACCGAGGTGAAGTCCGTGGCCGAGGTGTCGGCGCTGCTCTCCCTTCCGCTGGGAGTGGCCCGCATCCTCGTGGCCGACCTGGCCGAGGCCGGCCTCGTCGCCATCCACCAGCCCGCTTCCGGCGGCGAATCCGGAAACCAGCCCGACGTCACGCTGCTCGAAAGGGTCCTCAGTGGACTTCGCAAGCTCTAACGCGGCCGCCCCCACCCGCGCCACCACCTCCGCGAAGATCGTC
>NZ_JBEXNT010000250.1:0-5276 GCF_040611255.1 Kitasatospora sp. NPDC002965
CCTCGACGAGGTCGGGCCGGTCCAGCAGGGCGCCCGTCTCGGCGAGGGCGGCGACGGCCAGCCCGTTCCAGGCGGCGACCACCTTGTCGTCCCGGCGGGCGGCGGTGAGCAGCTGCTCGGGCTCCGGCGCGGTGGCCCAGACGTTCTCGGGGACGGGCCGGCCCGGCCGGTGTGCGGGCGTCCCGGCGGCGCCGACCATGGCCGCGCGGATGATCCACTCCTGGTCCTTGCGGTCGACCCCGCCGAGCCCTGCGAGCTTGGACTCCGCCCGGGCCAGCCCCGCCTCGGCGAGTTCCCCGGGCAGCCGCCGGCCGCCGGAAGTCCACAGATCGCGGGCGCCGGGGCGGGCGGTGAAGAGCGGGACGTCACCGCTCCAGAGGTCGGCGATCTCGTGGTCGGCGAGTTCGGGCCGGCCGGGATCGTCGACCGCGTCGGTGCGCAGCAGCTCCAGGACGGCCTGGCGCGCGGCGGCGTCGCGCAGCACGTCCGGGTGGGTGGACTCGTCGAGCAGGCGTGCGTAGACCCGGGTGGCCCGGGGCACCACGCGGACCTCGTCCTCGGCGAACGAGCGCAGCAGGCCGCGCGGGCCGACGAGCTGGTCGCGCCCGGCGGCGAGTGCGGCGTACCCGGCGCGGAAGCCTTCGACCAGGGCCTCGGTGTGGCCGGCCGGGTCCACCGGCGCGCCGCCCAGGCGGGGGCGGTTGTGGGCCTCCCCGAACGGCCGCGGGCGCCGGACCAGCCGCATCTCGTCGGTGCCGGCGCCGGCCCAGTCGACGCCCTCGACGGGGGAGGTGAGCCGGCCCGCACCGCCGCCACCGCCGATGCCGGAGACGTCCACCGCGCCGTCGTCGCCGACCAGCAACTGCGGCAGCAGGCCGACCCGGTGCACGGACTCCTGGAGGGCCAGGACCGCCGGGTCCTCTGCCGGGTCACGCCGGGCCGGCGGGTGGAACAGCGTCTCGACGTCCACCAGTACCGGGTGCTCCCCGCACGCGACGAGGTTCTCGAAGTGCAGGTCGGTGCCGTCCAGGACGTGCAGCAGCGCGAGCAGCGCGCCCTGCCGGCGGTAGAAGCGCTCGACCTCGAAGCCGGTCAGACAGGGGCGTGCCTCGGCGTACTCGGTCCAGCCGTGGCCGCCGCGGTCGAGCAGGCCGAGCGCGCGCAGCCGGGGCACCCCGGGCTGCGCGGTGTACCAGGTGAGCAGGGCGTTGAAGTGCCGGTGCGCGGCGGGCGGCCGGGGCCGGTGGACGACGGCGCCGCCGTCGGCGAAGTGCAGCACGGCCACCGCACGCCCGCGCCGGTGCCGGTCGCCCGCGTCGGCGGCGACCGCGACCAGCGCGCCCGGGTCGCGTCCGCGCAGCAGGCCGGCGACCAGGGACGGGCGGTCGCCGGCGAAGCGGTCCAGCAGCTCGGCGAACGCGTCGGCGGCGTCGAGGCAGGCGCGGGCGAGCAGCCGGGCCAGCACCGGGTACTCGCGCAGCAGGGCGGCCAGGCCCTCGCGGCGCGCCGTGAGCGCGAGGAACGAGCGGAACCGCTCGTGCGGGCTGCCGCCGGCCAGCCGCCCGCCCGCCCGTGCCACGTTGAGCTCCAGGACCAGCGTGCGGGCCGCGATCCGGGCGAGCCGTTCGGTCAGGCGGGCGGTGAACCCGGTGCGCAGGGCGGCCAGGTCGATCCGGCCCAGCTGCTCGGCGGCCCGCACGCCGGGGGAGAGGGCGGTCAGCAACCGGACCTGGGCGCGGTCCGCGAACGGCTGCAGGACGAGCGCGAAACCCGTCAGCCCCGGGTAGGCCGCGCGCGGCACCACCGGGCGGACCGGGGCGGCGGCGACGGCGGCCTCGGTGAAGGCGGCCCAGTCGGGGCGGGCGGCGGGGGCGGGCCGGCCCGGCGTCAGGCCGCGCGCCCACCAGGGGGGGCCGCCGGAACGGGCCGCCCGGAGGCGGGAGCGGTGGAGGCGGGTGGCCGGGCCGGGGTGCGCCGGGCCGGGGCTCGGCGCGGCGAGGTCCGGTGCGTCGGGGGCCGGTGCGGCGGGAGGGGGCGCGGCGGGCGTCTCCCCGGGGACGTGCGGGGTTCCGGATACGGATCCCGGCCCGGACGAGGCCGGGGCTCCGGTTCCGGCCGGCGCCCGGTCGGGACCGGCCGGTTCGTCCGGCGAGGGGGCATCACCGGGCACCGGAGAGTGCGGGAACGGTGCGGTCGAGGAGATCGCCGGTGCGACCGGGCCCTGAACCGGTCCGGCGCCTCCGTCGAGGCGCGTGCTGCGCACGGCGTTCACCTCTGCCACCACCGCACCTCCGATGCCGGGAGAGGGCTGCGCTGCCGTCGAAGGCGCCGCCCTCGGTGCCGATCCTGGCGTCGAGGCGGCCACCGGGGCATGGGGGGAGGGCCCCCATCTTTGTGGCGGTCGGCCCGCATGATCCGGGCCGACGGCCGGGGCCGGGGGAGGCGCCGAGTGCGGGGGCCGGTGCGCGGTCGGGTACGCAGTCGGGTACGCGGTCGGGTGCGGGGCCGCCGCGTGGCCGCCGCGTTTCCGGGTTCCGGGGGAGGATCTACCGTCTGGCGAACAGGAACCGAGTGGCGACCGCCGGGCGGTCGTTCATCGTGAGCACCGGGAGTTCGTGCTCGGCCACCGCGTCGAAGTCGCCGAACAGTTCGCCCAGCCACGCCCGGGTGTGGTGGCGGCAGACCGCGCCGTCGCCGGTCTCGAACACGCCGAACCGGCCGTACCGCGACTCGAACCGCCGGTAGCGCTCGCGGTTGCGTTCGTCCGGCTGGAGGCAGTAGTCGCTGACCTGGAGGAGCGCGCCCGGGCGCAGCACCCGGTGGAGTTCGGCGACGAGGGCGCGCTGGGCGTCGTCGCCCGGTACGCAGGTGAGGACGGCGAACAGGAAGGCCGCGTCGTAGGAGGCGTCCGGACGGTCGAGCCGGGGCGGGTCGGTCAGCACGTCGAACCGGGCGGCCGGTTGCTCGGCGCGTGCCCGGGCGACCGACTCCGCTGCGACGTCCACGCCTTCGACGTCGGTGAAGCCCAGGCCGGCGAGGTCGCCGGCGAGCCGGCCGTACCCGCAGCCGTAGTCCAGGAGGGCGGCACCCCGGTCGATCCGGGCGGTCCAGCCGGGGTGCAGCGGGTGGCCGAAGGTCTTCCCGGTGCCGGTGGAATTCCAGTACGCGGACTGGTCGTCGGGGATCGACATGGCCCGATCATGCCACGGCCGGGGCGCGGTCCGGCATCCCGCGACGTCAGAGAGCGCGTGTGGCCCGGCCGTCCGGGGATTCCCGCACTCCCGGCGCCCGGGACGGCCGGCTCGCCCGGGCGGGAGCACCACGCCCGGACGAGCCGGGTCGTCCCGGCGGTGGGGGCCGGACGGCGGGCGCCGATGGGGCCGTTCGGCCCTTGTGACGGCTGTGCGGTGGCGGGATGGTGATCGACGCGCCGGTGTGTGCGGGCCTGCCGGAGGCGGGTGGCGCGGCCTGACGAGAACGCGGAACGGGAAGAGGCCTGAGGTGGGCGAGTTGGTCACGGTGCGGGTGTGCGACGGGATTTCGCGAGGTTTCGCGGTCGACGCCAGGGCCCGGATCGCAGCCGTGGTGAGCGGGGCGGACGCCCTGGTCGAGTCGCTGCGGGTCCGGGTCGGACCGGTCGGCCCGACCGGCGTCCTGGCCCAGGTCAACGCGGAGGTGGACGGTCGGCGGATCCGCGTCCAGGAGGTCGCCGTCGATCTGGGGGAGGCCCTGGACCGGCTGGCCGACGGCCTGCGCGGCCGGATGACAGCCGTCGCCTCGGGGTGGGCGCCCCGGCCCTGGCCCCGCCGGGCCCGGAGCCGCGGGCCTGCCGCGGCCCCCTCGTCGGTCGAGGCGCCGCAGGCCGGGGTTCCGGAGGTCAGGGCCCAGCAGGTCAGGGCCTCGGAGGTCAGGGCCCAGCAGGTCAGGGCCTCGGAGGTCAGGGCCCAGCAGGTCAGGGCCTCGGAGGTCAGGGCCCGGCGCTGGGCGGATCCGCAGGCCGCCCGTACCGAACTCCCCTGCGCCGCCGGGCCGCAGGACATCGTCCGGCGCAAGCAGGCCCACCTCGTGTGGTGCTCGCCGGACGCCGCCGCCCGGACGATGGACGCGATGGACTTCGACATCCACCTCTTCACCGACCCGGCCACCGAGACCGACGCCGTGGTCTACCGGGTGGGTCCGACCGGCTACCGGCTGGCCCGTACGGCCGCGGCCGGTCCGCCCACCCGGCCGATCGCCCCGCTCACCCTCAGTCCGAGCGGTGCACCGGAGTTGACGGAGGATCAGGCCGTCGAACGGCTGGCCGCCGCCGAGCTGCCGTACCTGTTCTTCGCCCAGCCTGGTTCGCGGCGCGGGCGGGTGCTCTACCGGCGCTTCGACGGCCGGCTCGGCCTGATCGCGGGCGCCTCGTGAACGACGAGTCCGTCCGTCGCCGCCTGCGCGCGCTGCGCCGGCCCGAGGGCCTGCCGCCGCCCGCCCGCCCCCGTCCGGCCTCCGACGCCCCGCCGCGCGAGCTGGTCCCGCTCGAACGGGCCGAGGCCCTGCGGCTGTTGGGAAGTGCGCCGTTCGGCCGGATCGTCTTCACCGTGTCCGCGCTACCGGCGATCCGCCCCGTGAACCACCTCCTGGTGGACGACGTCATCGTGATCCGGACCCACGACGGCGCCGCGCTGACCACGGTCGCCCAGGGCGGGGACGACGCCGGCGTGGTGGTCGCCTACGAGGCCGACGCGATCGACCCGTCGACCCGGCTCGGGTGGAGCGTGGTGGTGACCGGCTTCGCGAGGCCGGTCACCGATCCGTCCCTCCTGGCCCGCTACCGCGGGCTGTTGAGCCCGTGGGTGAACGCCTCGATGGACCACACGGTGGCCATCCGGCCCGACCTCGTGACCGGCTACCGGATCGCCGCGGTCGGCACCGCCGCCGCCTCCTGACGCTCCCGCGTCGGCCCCGGCGGCCGGGGGCGTGGCCACCGCGGACGTGTGCGGCCGAGGCCCGCGGGCGACCTTCGCCGACGCTCCGCCGTCCCTCGGCCGACGGCCCCCGACTGCGCCGGCGCGACCGGGGAGAACGTCAACTCCCCGGCCGCGACCGGTGCTTCGTCGTCTCCGGGGGTCGGTGACGGTGGTCCCGGCCGGTGGTCCCGAACCGGGGCCCACCGGCCCCGGCCGCTGGGTCCAACGGCCCTAGTAGTACTTCGTTAGGTTGATTTGATCTTGTGGTCGTGGCGGTGCATGCTGCGGTCTGTGGATCTTGGTGAGGTGGAGAAGCTTCGTGGA
>NZ_JBEXNT010000251.1:0-5267 GCF_040611255.1 Kitasatospora sp. NPDC002965
AGGCCACGCCCCCCGGGGGGCGTGGCCTCGTCGCCGTCGGCGGGCGTTCCCGCGTCCGTCAGACCCTCCCGGGACCGGCTTCCGGCCGGGCCGGGAAGGTCCGGCGGACGGGCTTCTCACCGGCCGACCGCCTGTGCAGCAGACCGCAGCATGCGGGGCGCGAGAAGGGCCGGGGGCTCGGCGCCGGGGCGAGGGGTGCGTCGCGAAGGCCCACGGCTCCTGAAAGCGGTCAGGGCCTCGTCGCCGACGGCGGACGAGGCTCCGAGAAGGGCGTCGGGTACCGGCACTTCGGGCCCGGGACGGGTCGCCGGGGTCCGCAGTGCCGGCCACGGACATGCGGACGGGTCATGGGTGACGGCTCCGGCCGTCACCCATGACCCGATCTGCTAGAGGACGTCGTACCTGGTCACCCAGGTGCCGGTGGACGGCGTCCACACCACGAGGTCGTCGGACCCGTCACCGTCGACGTCCCCGCCCGAGCCGAGTGGAGTCGGGTTGGGCGGCCCAGGTGTGGCCGGCGGTCTGGGCCGTCTAGGACGACCGGACGGTGATGCTGCCGGCGCCGGGGGACACGGTGTAGTCGGCGATTCCCGCGACCCGCGATCCCTCGACGATCCGCCCGTTGGTGGTGTGCAGCCGGAACTTCACGTCCCAGTTGCGGGGCCAGGCGTTGAACAGGATCGCGTCGTCGCCCGCGCCGGGGTGCAGCAGCATCGCCTGGAGCGCGATCTTTCCGATGGAACGCGGCTCGTTCCCCGGTTCGCCGTCGATACCTCCCGGGCCGAACCCGGTGTAGCGCCACTTACCGGCGCGGAACGCCTCCACGGTCTGGTAGCGCGCCTCGTCCGTGAGGCCGAGGTAGGCCGCGTGGGTGGCGTCGTGCCGCCAGTCCTGCTTCCCGGTCGGGTACTTGCCCTTACGGTCGTTGTAGGAGGCCGTCGCCAGATCGAGGTTCGCCTGGCCGCTGCCGAACATCCTGAGCGGGAAGATCGGCCAGAGGTTCTGGTTGTTGGTGTCGCCGCCCTGGAAGAGGCTGGAGGCGGTCTTCAGGCGGTCGTTGGGCCCGTAAGAGGTGTCGTTGTCCGCAGTGGACGAGCCGATCGGGAGGTTCGGCAGACGTCCCTTGACCGTCGCCCAGTAGTCGCGGTCAGCCTGGGTGGTCAGCGAGGCCGGCAGGGCGAGCAGGCCGTTGACGGTCCTGGTGAGCCCGGCGACGTCGGCCATCGGGTTGCGCAGGTTCCGGTCGCCCTCTCCGGAGTACATGGGGTACATGTCGATCTTGCCGCTGGCGAGGTTCCAGTGGGTGTCGTAGAAGCGGACGACCTCACGGGCCACCGGCAGGAGCTTCTGCGCCGCGAACGCCTGGTCACCGGTGTAGGTGAAGTAGTCGAGCATCATCGAGGTGAGTTCGACGTTGTTCGCGTAGAGGTACCGGGTCCAGGTTCCGGAGAACCAGTTCGCCGGCTTGCCGGCCCGGTTCCACCCGTACTCCCCGCCGACCGCCTGTCCCCAGAGGCCCATCACCTCGGGCCACATCGCGCCGCTCGACGCCGGGAGCCGCACGTTGTTGTCCTCGGTGGCACCGTTGCCCCAGAAGGCCTTCACCCGGTCCTTCGCCAGGCCGAGGGAGGAGACGTACTGGTCGAAGTAGGGCTGCATCAGGTCGAAGTCGCCCGAGGGCAGCATGCTCCAGTAGGCGAAGCGCTGGTTGAAGCCGTGGTAGCTGTTCCACTTCCGGAAGTCGGGGTCGGTCTCGGTACCCGGGGTGAACAGTGAGCCGTTGAACCGGATCGGCATCTTCGGGGTCCGCCCGGCGATGGCCTCGGTGTAGCGGGCGTGCAGCCATCCCTTGGTGACCCGGTCGGCGTTCGCGTCACCGGAGGCGAAGATGAACGAACGGTTCCAGAACTCGGTCCAGTACTGCTGGTGGGCGGTGCGGAGCGTGCTGCTCGGCGTCGCCCCGACCGTGCCCGCCTTCGTGGAGATTCCCGTCTCCCACTTGTTGAGCCAGTCGGCGCTCTTGTCGATCTGCGACGACAGGGTGACGTCCAGGCGCTGGGAGGAGGAGGAACCGGAGACCAGGCGGGTGTTGGACGCCGTGGTGAAGCCCGGACCCTGGATGAGCCCGCCGAACGTACGGCCGGTGAGCGGGTCGTCGTAGCCGGCCGGGTCGAGGCCCTGCAACCGCATGACCTCGTCGAACCTCGAATCGGTGTTGCGGTGCGTCCACAGCAGCTTGTTGGAGCGCGTGTGCACGGTGTCGGGCGTGATTTTCGGCTGGTACACCGAGGTCTTCGGATTCTCGGTGTCGACCAGGTCCATGAACGTGAAGTTCTCGCGGGACGGGTTGGTCACCTCGGTCGGGCGGACGTTCACGAAGTCGGCCTGCATGGAGAACGCCGACGGCGCGTCGCTCTCGACGTGGATGGTCGGGTTCTTCGCATCGGCCCAGATGCGCGTCGTGATCTTCGGGGCGGACCCCGAGGTGACGACTATCTCACCCTCCCGCAGCTTCAGCACCTGGGCGAAGGAGCCCGAGGAGAAGGGGTCGGGTGAGAAGGTCAGGTCGAGCCGGCCCAGCTTGGCGAGGCGGACGTTCTCCTCCCACGCGTCGCCCGACGACAGCAGCAGCTTGAGGGTGTTGCCCTCGACCCAGACGTTGGCCGCCTGGATGCCGTTGCCGATCGGCATGGAGCCGGTGATGTCGTTGCTCTTGGAGGTCCACGTCTCGTTGTACTGCGGAAGACGCTGGTCGACGATCGGGTTGATCGCCGCATGCGCGGTCGGTGCCACCGGGGAGCCGATCACCAACCCGCCGACGGTTGCTGCCGCGGCCATCGCCGCCACGAATCGTGGCAGCCTTCTGGCACTTCGTCCTGTCATTCGATTCCTCCCGCTTCGGCCGTACGGCGGCCGCGTGCGGGGATCGCACGCAGGGGTGAGCCGCCGGAGGCCTTGTGAGCGATAGCTTTCGATCTCTCGAAGATCTGCCGAGGTCGGGACGGTCGTCCACGACCGACCTCGGACCGGGCGAGCGTCCGGTCCTCGACGGCCCTGCCGGTGATGCCCCGGGCGAAGCACCCTTGGAGCATCCGGCCGGTCGCCAGGACCCGAAGGGGCGCGGGAAACGCGACCCCGCGCCGAAGTGGAAACCCAGCCTGGTTTTGATAAGTAGGTTTCTTGGCAATATTGCCGTGGGGCATCAATGTAGATAGCGTGTCGTTGTGAGTCAAGACACATCGATTACCGAATCCGGCACGAGATCCGAAGGGCGGATCGGCGATCCGGGGTATCTGCGCAAGCTCAACCTGGCGGCCCTGACACGGGCGTTCCTCGAAACGGCGTCCCTGTCGGTCAGCGAGGTGCGGTCGAGCGTGGGCGTCTCACGCCCGACCGCCGAGGAGCTCCTGACGGTCCTTCTCCAGCAGGGCCTCATCCGGGAGGCGCCCGCACGCCAGGACGGCGAGCGACCCGGCGGACGGCCCGCCCGCCGCTACGAGCTCGTGGCCGAGCGGTCCGTCGTCGCCGGCGTCGACATCGGCGCGCACAAGGTGGCCGTGGCGCTCTGCGACCTGAACGGGACGGTCCTGGCAATGCGCAGGCGCAGCGTCGACCCCGAGCTCGGCGCCGCCGACCGCATCGAGGCAGCGGCCCGCCTGGTGCAGGAGGCGGTCCGGGGATCCGGGACGGACCAGGATCACATCCGGGCGGTGGCCTGCGGCATCACCGGCGTCCTCGCCAACGGCTCGACGGTCTCGGACGTCCGCAACCTCCCCGCGGGCCGGGACCTCGACGTCTACTCGCTCCCGGGGTTCGACGGGATCGACGTGGTCGCGCAGGTGACGGACCGTTTCAAGCGCGACGTGTTGATCGCCAACGACATCCAGGCCGCCGCCCTGGCCGAGCAGTGGAAGGGCGCCGCCACCCGGGCCCGCGACCTGGTCTACATGCACGCGGGCCGCAGGCTCGGTGCCGCGATCCTCATCAACGGGCAGATCCACAACGGCCGACGCGGCCTCGCGGCGTCCGTCGGCTCCATGAAGCTCCTGGGATGGCCCGAGGCGATGACGGCACTCGACCGCGCGGCCCTCGAACGCGCGGGCTCGACCGCCGCGCAGGCCACCGGCGACGACGTCCAAGCCCTCTTCCGGGCGGCCGGGAGCGGTGATCCCACCGCCGTGCAGGTCGTCGACGGCGTCGCCCAGGCCCTCGCCGTGGGCGCCTCGACCCTCGTCCACGCCGTCGACCCCGACCTGGTCGTGATCGGCGGAGGCCTGTCCCGCGCCGGTGACGCGCTCACCCTCCCGTTCGAGTGGCATTTCGCCGCGACATCCCTCAACTCACCGGAGGTCCGCGTCTCCCTGCTCGGCGACGAGTCCGTCGCCCTCGGCGCGGCCCGGCTCGCCCTCGACGCCTACAAGGAGCTGCTGGTCACGGTCCAGGCCTGATCCCTCCACTCGCCGCACACGGCCGGGCGGCGGGCCGAGCCCCGTCGGTGGGCGCGGTCCGGTGGCCCCTCCTCCCACACGGCGAGCGCCCGGAAGCCCCGGTGGGGCTTCCGGGCGCTGCCGAGGGGCCCCGGCGTGCTGCTACTTGCCCGGGCGGCCGAGCTGGTGGACGGTCCAGCCGGCGGCTCGCCAGGGCTCGGGGTCGAGGGTGGTACGGCAGTCGACGAGCAGCGGCGTCGTGGGGCGGGCGACGAGGTCCTGCGGGTCGGCCTCCCGGTACTCGGGCCACTCGGTGGCGAGGACCGCGATGTCGGCGCCGTCGAGGGCGGCCGGGAGGTCGTCGGTGTAGTCCAGCTCGGGGTTGCGCTGCATGGCGGAAGGGACGGCCTGCGGGTCGTGGACGGTGACGACCGGCCCCGGCGTGCTCCAGGGCCTGCGCGAGGGCGAGGGCCGGGCTCTCGCGGACGTCGTTGGTGCCGGACTTGAAGGCCGCGCCGAGCACGGTGACCCGGGCGCCCTTGACCGGGCACTCGCCCAGGGCGCCGGCGATGAGGGCCATCGCGGTGCTGGTGCGGTTCTCGTTGATGTGCTCCGCGGCGAGCAGCAGTGCGGCGGCCCGGTCGGCGGAAGAAGGCGGCCCGTGCGGTGGTCCACTCCCCGATCCTGTGGCGGCGAGATCTCCGCGTCAGATATTTGCATAATTAATGTCCAGCGGTACGGTGGTGGCATGACAGAGCAGACGACGTGCCACCGCTTCCGTGACCGGGTCGCAGTGATCACCGGCGGCGCCGCCGGTATCGGCGCCGCGACCGCGCGACG
>NZ_JBEXNT010000252.1:0-5263 GCF_040611255.1 Kitasatospora sp. NPDC002965
GAACCCGGAAGCTAAGCCTCACAGCGCCGATGGTACTGCAGGGGGGACCCTGTGGGAGAGTAGGACGCCGCCGAACAATCATTGTGAAGAACCCCTGTCCGGGATACGGACGGGGGTTCTTTGCGTTTCCGGGGGAATTCCGGGGATTTCCGGGCCGGCGTAACCGAACCGCTTCTCCGGGCCTCCGGCCCGGGGCCCCCGGCCGGCTCCGGGACCGTCAAAAAGCCGCTAAAACTGCCCGCGCAGGGGCTTGATCAGCGGAAATCCGCAGCTCGCGCCGTAGTCTCGAAGGTGAGGGGAACAGGTGTCCGGGGTGGTCCCCGGGCCAGGCCGGATCAAGAATGGTGCACATGGGACGCGGCAGGCTACGGATCTACCTCGGGGCGGCGCCCGGGGTCGGCAAGACGTACGCCATGCTCGCCGAGGCGCATCGGCGGTCCGAGCGTGGGACGGACGTCGTGGTGGCGTTCGTCGAGGACCACGGGCGGCAGCACACGGCACGGCAGGCCGTCGGCCTTGAGGTGGTGCCCCGGCGGGACCTCGCGCACCGCGGGGCCGCGTTCACGGAGATGGACCTGGACGCGGTCCTGGCACGCCGGCCGCAGGTGGCGCTGGTGGACGAGCTCGCGCACACCAACGTGCCGGGCTGCCGCAACGCGAAGCGCTGGCAGGACGTCGAGGAACTGCTCGCGGCCGGCATCGACGTCGTCTCGACCGTCAACATCCAGCACCTGGAATCGCTCGGCGACGTCGTCGAGGGCATCACCGGGGTGCGGCAGCGCGAGACCCTGCCGGACGAGGTGGTCCGCCGGGCCGACCAGATCGAGCTGGTCGACATGTCGCCGCAGGCCCTGCGCCGCCGCCTCGCACACGGCAACGTGTACGCGCCGGAGAAGATCGACGCCTCGCTGGCCAACTACTTCCGGCCCGGCAATCTGACCGCGCTGCGCGAGCTGGCGCTGTTGTGGACGGCCGACCGGGTGGACGAGTACCTCCAGAAGTACCGGGCCGAGCAGGGCATCGAGGGCACCTGGCAGGCCCGCGAGCGAATCGTGGTCGGCCTGACCGGCGGACCGGAGGGGGCGACCCTGATCCGCCGGGCGGCCCGGATCGCCGCCCGCGGTTCGGGCGGGGAGCTGCTGGCCGTCCACCTCTCCCGCTCGGACGGCCTGGCCGGCTCGGGTTCGGGGTCGTCACAGGCGCTGATCGAACAGCGGGCGCTGGTGGAGAGCCTCGGCGGCTCGTACCACGCGGTGCTCGGCGACGACCCCGCCGCCGGGCTGCTCGACTTCGCACGCGGGGTGAACGCCACCCAGATCGTGCTCGGCACCAGCCGCCGGCCGGCCTGGCAGTACCTCTACGGTCCGGGCGTGGGAACCACGGTGACCCGCGCCGCGGGGGACATCGACGTCCACATCGTCACGCACGAGCAGGCCGCGAAGGGCCGCGGGCGGATCCCGATCCGCAGGGTCACGGACCTGGGCAGGACCCGCGCGGTCGCGGGCTGGCTGATCGGTGTGGCCGGGCCGCCGCTGCTGGCGCTGGTGCTGACGAACGTCGAGGGCCCGGGCCTCTCGACCGACATGCTGCTCTTCCTGTCGCTGACGGTCTGCGCGGCGCTGGTGGGCGGGTTGTACCCGGCGATCGCCTCGGCGCTGGTCGGCTCCTCGGCGCTCAATTACTACTTCGCACCGCCGATCCACACCTTCACCATCTCCGAGCCGCAGAACATCATGGCGGTGGCGATATTCACCGCCGTCGGCATCGCGGTGGCCTCGGTGGTCGACCTGGCGGCCCGGCGCACCCATCAGGCGGCCCGCAGCCAGACCGAGGCACAGACGCTCGGGGCACTGGCCGGCACGGTCCTGCGCGGCGCGCCGAGCGGGGACGGGGTGCTGACCGCGTTGCTGGAGCAGGTCCGGGAGACCTTCCAGCAGGAGTCGGCGGCGTTCCTGGAACGGGTGGACCCGGTCGGACCGTGGCAGCCTCTGGCGACGGCCGGCCCCCACCCGCCGGAGCGGCCGGAGTCCGCCGACGTGGACGTGCCGGTCGGCGACACGCTGGCGCTGGCCCTGTGCGGCCGGGTCCTGCCTGCCGAGGACCGGCGACTGCTCGGCGCGTTCGCCGCCCAGGCCGCCGTGGTCCTGGAGCGTCGCCGACTGGCCGGCGAGGCCGCCGCCGCCCGTCGTGAGGCCGAGGGGAACCGGATCCGGACCGCACTGCTGGCCGCCGTCTCGCACGACCTCCGTACGCCGCTCGCCGGTATCAAGGCCTCGGTCAGCTCCCTCCGCTCGGCGGACGTCGAGTGGGACGAGGAGGACGAGGCCGAGCTGCTGGCCGGTATCGAGGCCGGGGCCGACCGGCTCGACCATCTGATCAACAACCTGCTCGACATGAGCCGGCTGCAGACCGGAACGGTCACCCCGCTGATCCAGGACACCGACCTGGACGAGGTGGTGCCGTTCGCGCTCGGCGGCGTGCCGCCGGGGGCCGTCCGGCTGGACGTCCCGGAGACCCTGCCGATGATCCGGGCCGACGGGGGGCTGCTGGAGCGCTCGCTCGCCAACCTGATCGAGAACGCCGTCAAGTACAGCCCGGCCGGGACGAAGGTGCTGGTCAAGGCCGATGCGCTGCACCCGGCAGGCGACCGGGGCCGGGTCGAGCTGCGGATCGTCGACCGGGGACCGGGAGTGCCGGAGGACGCCAAGGAGCGGATCTTCGCACCGTTCCAGCGGTACGGGGACGCGCCGCGCGGCGCCGGAGTGGGCCTCGGGCTGGCCGTGGCGCGGGGCTTCGTCGAGGCGATGGACGGCACCGTGACCGCCGAGGACACCCCGGGGGGCGGACTGACCATGGTCGTCACGCTGCCCGCCGTCGACCGTCTGTCCGAACCGTCCGAACCGTCCGAACCGTCCGTGCCGTCCGAACTCGCCGAACCGCCCGTGCCGCCCCGGCCCTCCGCGTCGGACGAGCCGCCCGGGTCGGACGGACCGGGCGAGCCGGCCGTCAACCCGGCCCCCGCGTGATCACTCCTGCCACACATGACCACTTCCGATCCGACTGCCCCGAAAGGCGGAGCCCGCATGACCCGGGTCCTCGTCGTGGACGACGAACCGCAGATCGTCCGCGCGCTGGTGATCAACCTCAAGGCCCGCAAGTACGAGGTCGACGCGGCACATGACGGCGCGAGCGCCCTGGAACTGGCCGCCGCCCGTCACCCCGACGTCGTCGTCCTCGACCTCGGCCTGCCCGACATGGACGGCGTCGAGGTGATCAGGGGGCTGCGGGGCTGGACCCGCGTGCCGATCATCGTGCTCTCCGCCCGGCACGCCTCCGACGAGAAGGTCGAGGCCCTGGACGCGGGCGCCGACGACTACGTCACCAAGCCCTTCGGCATGGACGAGCTCCTCGCCCGGATGCGCGCGGCCGTCCGCCGGGCCGAGCCGGTCGCCGGGGAGGACGACTCCCTGGTGGTCACCGACAGCTTCACCGTCGACCTCGCGGCGAAGAAGGTGAACCGGGACGGCGCAGACGTCCGCCTCACCCCGACCGAGTGGCATCTGCTGGAGGTGCTCGTCCGCCATGCCGGCCGGCTGGTCAGCCAGACCCAGCTGCTCCAGGAGGTCTGGGGACCCGCCTACCGCACCGAGACCAACTACCTGCGGGTCTACCTCGCCCAGCTGCGGCGGAAGCTGGAGCGTGATCCCTCGCACCCGCGCCACTTCATCACCGAGCCGGGCATGGGCTACCGCTTCGAGAGCTGACCGGTGAGGTCGTGGCCCGAGCCCGGTCGCGAGCCGGGTCCGGACCGGGAGCCGGGCCCGGTGGGCCCTCCCGGCCGTCAGGGCAGCCCCCGGGCGGGCCCCGGGCGGGCCCCGGGCCGGCTCCGGCGGCTTGCGTGACCTGCCGCCGAGGGCACGGAAACCGGTACCCTTCCGGCATGAGTGGTGACAACAGCAGCGGCCAGCCACAGGGGCGCTTCCGCCGCATGCTCAGTCGGCTGACCTCCTCCGCGGAGGAGCTGGAGGCCGAGGAGTTGCGCCAGGAGAGCGCCGCGGAGTCGGGCTGCACTCCGATCGCCAGCTGCGGGGACCGCCAACTGGTCACCGTGGCCGGCACCCTGCGTACCGTGACGCTCCGCCCGCGGGCCGGTGTGCCCGCCCTGGAGGCGGAGCTCTTCGACGGCACCGAGGCACTGGACGTGGTCTGGCTCGGGCGCCGCTCCATCACGGGTATCGAACCCGGTCGCCGGCTCGTCGCCAGCGGTCGGATCAGTCACGCGCGCGGGCGCCGGGTGCTCTTCAACCCCCGCTACGAGCTGCGTCCGGTCGGACACGGGAGCGAATGAGCGTGAGTAACCAGCCCGGCGGCGAGCCCGCCGCCCAGCTCGGCCTGGCCAAGATCGCGCCGGACGGCGACGACGAGGCGGCCCGCCAGGCGGCGGCCTCCCGGGAGGCCGCCGACACCGTGATGAAGGCGTTCGGCGGGGTCCGGGGCATGGTCGACATGACCCTGCCCGGCCTGGTCTTCATCATCACGTACAACATCACCCACAAGGTCCCGTCGGCCGCCTGGGCAGCGCTCGCCCTGAGCGGGCTCTTCGTGGTGGTCCGGCTGGCCAAGCGGGAGACCGTCCAGCACGCCTTCAGCGGGGTGTTCGGGGTCGCCATCGGCGCCTGGATCTCGATGAAGACCGGCAAGGCGGAGAACTTCTACCTGCCCGGCCTGCTCTGGAACGTCGGCTACTGCGTGGGCCTGGCGATCTCGGCGCTGGTCCGCTGGCCGCTGATCGGCCTGATGCTGGGCCCCGTCACCGGCGAGATGTTCACCTGGCGCAAGGAGAACCCGGGCCGGCTGGCCGCCTACGTCAAGGCCACCTGGGCGTGGGTGGTGATCATGGGCATCAAGCCGTTGATCCTCTTCCCGCTGTACTTCACGCACAACGTCAACCTGCTGGGCTGGCTCAAGGTCGCCCTGGGCATCCCGCCCCTGCTGCTGGCGATGTACGTGACCTGGCAGATCCTGCTGAAGGCGCCGCCGCCCATCAAGGCGCAACTGGACGACGAGGAACCGGCCGCGCCGGCTGACCCGGTCGCCCGGACGCACGACGCCCGGCCGCACGAGCCGTCGTCGCCGGGACAGTAGCGCGCGGCGGCTGCCGGGACACCGCACGACGGCAAGCGGGGCATCGTCAAGACCCGGCTGATGTCGCTCGGCCTCTACCTGGGCGCCCTGGTCATCGGCTCGCTGGTGCTGCCGCTGC
>NZ_JBEXNT010000253.1:0-5250 GCF_040611255.1 Kitasatospora sp. NPDC002965
CGGCCTCCGCCGGGTCGCCGCCGGCCGCCGCGAGGGCCCGCTCGGCGGAGCCCAGGTGCGGTTCGGCGGCGGACGGGTCGCCGCCGCCGGCCAGCAGCGCGACGGCGGCCTTGCGGTGCAGCCTTGCGGTGCGCAGGCCGTCCCGGCCGGACGGCGGGGTGAGCACCCCCGGGGAGGCGGGCAGGTCGACCACGGCCGGCTCCAGCGCCGACCCGTACGCGACGGTGGCACCGGCGGTGTCCCCGGAGCGCATCCGCAGGTCCCCGACGTTCTCCCAGAGTTCGCCGGAGAGTTCGGCCCGGACCTGTCCGCCGGTGCGCACCTGCTCGCGCAACCGCTGGGCGGCCGGGCCGGGCCGCTCGGTGCCGTCGGAGGCGCGTTCCAGCGCGGCGGCCAGCCGGTCGTACGCGTGCAGTGCCTCGTGCCGCCGGCCGGCCAGCGTGTGGACCCGCATCAGCGCGAGCGAGGCCTCCTCGTGCAGCGGGTCCGCGGCCACCGCCCGGCGCAGTGCGGCGGCGGCGCCGTCCAGGTCGGCGTGCGCCTCGCGCAGGGCGCCGAGCTCGACCAGCAGCGCCAGGTACTCGGCGTGCAGGGCCTGTTCGCGATCGGCCGCCCACTCCTCGTAGCGGTCCTCGGGCAACAGGTCGCCGCCGTACCGGGCGACCGCCCGCTCGTACGCGTCCGGGTCGCGGGCGCGGCGGGCGTGCAGGGCGGCCTGTTCGAACTCCTCGACGTCCACCCGCAGCGGGGCGCCGCGCAGGGTGAGCAGTCCGCCGCCGGAGTCGAGGTGGGCGCGGGCACCGGCCCGGTCGGGGCCGAGGACGCGGCGGGTCTCCTGCACGGCCCTGCGGAGCTGGTCGGCACCGGCCCCGGGGGCCTGGTCCGGCCAGAGGCTGCCGAGCACCTGCTCGCCGTGGAGCCGGTGGCCCGGGGCGAGCGCGAGCAGCTCGACCAGGTTCCGGGACTTCCGCAGGCGCCATCCGCCGTCGGCGATCTCCCGATGGCCCACGTGGACCCGGAAGCCGCCGAGGAGCCGGATGCGCAGTGCGTGCATGCGCCGGTGCCTTCCCCGTGCGGACACTTCGAACGTACGTCGGCAGCCGCCCTTCGGCGACTTCCGCGCCGATCCCCGCCCCGTCGTGGTCCGTCCGCGGGCGGACCGCGGGCCGCCCGCGAGCCGATCCGGGGGCCCTCCGGGGCGATCCGGGGGCCCGTCCGGTGGGGCCCGGGGCCCCACCGCCCCGTTCCACGATGGTGCTACTGTCACTAGCACCATGCTGCTGAAGCCGGACGCCGCGGACTCCCGCCCGCTGCACGAACAGGTCGCCGGAGCAATCCGCCGCGCCGTCGCCGAGGGCGAGTGCACCCCCGGCGAACGCCTTCCGCCCGCACGGGAGTTGGCGCGGGCCCTGGAGGTCAACGCCAACACCGTGCTGCGCGCCCTGCGGGTGCTGCGGGACGAGGGCGTGCTGGAGTTCCGCCGCGGTCGCGGGATCACGGTCGCCCGGGGCGCCGACCGGCGCTCCGAACTGCTGGACTCGGCACGGCGGTTGGTCGCGGACGCGGCGAACGCCGGCTACAGCAGGGAGGAGCTCGTCGAGATGATCAGGGGGTTGAAGTGAACGACGGCGTGAACGGCGACAGGCAGGGAGCCGGGGCCGGGGCCGGAGCCGACGGGACGGGCAGCACGGACACGGCGAAGTGGGCCTCCCGGGCCGCCACCGCGCTCTGGGCCGCCACCGTGGCGGTGCTGCTGCTCGCCCTCCCGTGGGCGGCGCACGGCCGCCTCCCGGACCCCCTGGCCACGCACTGGGACGGCCGGACGGCCGACGGCTCGATGTCCCTGACCGCGTCCGCGGCCTTCCCGGCGGCGTGCTGGGCGGTCGCGCTCGCCGCGGCGGCCGTCGCCCGGCGGTGGGCCGGAGCGCCCGCGCGGACCTGGGTGGGCGCCGGGCTGGGCTTCGGGGGCGTGCTGCTCGTCGGCGCACAGGCCGCGATCGTCCACGCCAACCTGGACCGCCCGGACTGGCAGCACGCACGCCCCCTGGGCCCGGAAGTGGCGGCGGTCCTGGTGGCGGCGGTCGCGGCGGGCCTGCTCGGCCCCTGGCTCGCCCACCGGCGCGGCCGGGGACCACGGCCGGCGACGGCCGCCGACGGCCCGCGGCTGGACCTCCCCGAGGGACAGCGGGCGGTCTGGCTCTCCCGGACGGTCAATCCTTGGCTCGGACTGCTCGCCGCCGCCTCCGGGCTCGGCGCGGCCGGGTCCGCGCTGGCCGCGCTCGGCGGGCTGGGCGGCCCGGCGTGGGCGCTCTTCGCCCCGTGCGCGGTCGTCGCGGTCGCGGCGGCCGGCTGCTCCTCGGTGCAGGCCCGGGTGACCGAGCGGGGTCTGGACGTGACGTTCGGCCCGTTCGGCTGGCCGGCCCGGCACTGGTCGCCGGCCGACGTCGCGGCCGCCCGGATGGAACGGCGCACCCCGGCCCAGGTGGGCGGCTGGGGCTACCGGCTGAGCGGACTGGGCACGACGGTGATGCTGCGGCGCGGCGAGTGCCTGGTGGTCCGCCCGCACCGGGGAGTCGAGTTCGCGGTCAGCGTGGACGACGCCGAGCGGGGCGCCGCGCTGCTGAACACCGTGGCCGCCCGCCGGGCCGGCTGACCGGCGCACCCGCAGGACAGCCGTCGCCCCGACGGCCCAACCGGCAACCGGGCACAGCAGGTTGACGCCCCGCCGGCTTCCCGGAGGAGCCCCTCCGCGAACGGGACACTACCGGAGCGGGGCCCCCGGGTGAAGACCTAGATGAAAGTGATTATCAACGCTACTCTGCCTCCGGGCTCGCCACATGACGGTGAGCAGACAGGACTTGCCGCGCACCCCGCGGCGAGCGGGCTGAGGGGCGGTCACCGTGGTGGAGACGAGTCTCGGCAGCGTCCGGAAGACCCCGGTACCGCAGGCGGCGACCTCGCCCCCGCGCCGGGGCTCCGGCCTGCTGACCGGAGCGCTGGTCGTCGCGGCGGTCACCGCCCCGGTGCTGGCCTGGACGTGGGACTCCGGCGGCGTGCGCGCCTGGCGGACCCTGCTGGTGGCGATCGTGGTGCAGGGGCTGCCGTTCCTGGTGCTCGGCACGGTCGTCTCGGCGGCGATCGGCGCCTTCGTACCGGCCCGGGTCTTCACCCGGGTGCTGCCGCGCAACCCCGCGCTGGCCGTCCCGGTCGCCGGGGTCGCGGGCGCCGTGCTGCCCGGCTGCGAGTGCGCGTCCGTGCCGGTGGCCGGGAGCCTGATGCGGCGCGGGGTGGCTCCGGCCGCGGCGCTGGCGTTCCTGCTCTCCGCGCCCGCCATCAACCCGGTCGTCCTGGTCTCCACCGCCATCGCCTTCCCCGACGCCCCCGAGATGGTGCTCGCCCGGCTGGCGGCCTCGCTCGGCACCGCACTCGTCATGGGCTGGCTCTGGGTCGCCTTCGGCCGTCCCGACTGGCTGCGCCTGCCCAAGGGACCGGCCGAACGCGGCGCCGGACGCAACCCGCTGGACGAGTTCCGGCGCGGCCTCCAGCACGACTTCCTGCACGCCGGCGGCTTCCTCGTGGTCGGCGCGGCGGCAGCCGCCACGTTCAACGTGCTCGTCCCGCCGTCCGTGCTCCGCACCTTCTCGGACTCGCCCTGGCTGGGCGTCCCGGCGCTCGCCGTGCTCGCCGTCGTCCTGGCCGTCTGCTCGGAGGCGGACGCCTTCGTCGCCGCCTCGCTCACCGGCTTCTCCCCCACCGCCCGGCTGGCGTTCATGGTGGTCGGCCCGATGGTCGACCTCAAACTGATCGCCCTCCAGTCGGGATCCTTCGGCCGGGCCTTCGCCGTGCGCTTCTCCTCCGCGACCTTCGTGGTCGCCGTCGTCGCCAGCGTCCTGACCGGGGCCGTCCTGCTCTGACCCCGCCGACGCCCTCGTCCGTGCCCGTGCCCGCGCCCGCTCCGGCGGGCCCGAGCACCCGGGGCCGACGACGGACCGACGCACGCCGAACCGCTCACCGCTGCCCCAGGCCGAAGACCGCAGACCCCGGGCCCGGACCCGCATCCTCCACCGGGACCGCCCGCCCGGGCCGCGCCGGCGAAGCGCGCCGGCCCGGCGAAACGCGCCGACCACGCGTCGGCCAGATGCGACAGGAGTACCGAAGGTGCACACCATCGACCCGCCGGGCCGCACCGCCCGGCGCCCACACCCCCACGCCCACGGCCCCGACCCGCTGCACGCCTCCCCCGCCCCGCGCCGGGGAGGACGGCGGTGAACGCCCCCACCCGAACGCTGCGCGCCCGCGTCCGGGGGCTCGCGCCGTCGCTCCTGCTGGCCCTGGTCGGCACCGCCCTGCTGCGGATCACCGTGGGCAGCGACGTCTTCCTCCAGTACGTCAAGGAGGAACTGCGGATCCCGCTGGTCGCCACCGGGGTCATCCTGCTCGCGCTGGGCATCGCCGGGACGGCGGTGCGGCTGACCGAGCGGCGCCGGGAGCCCGTCCTGGAGTTCCGCCGGGACGCCGAGGGCAACGCCCAGTGGCACCGGCCGGCCTCGGGCCACGACCACACCGGCCGGGACGGCACCGGGGGCGGCGACGACCCCGGGCACGAGCACGCCCACGGCCACAGCCACGAGCACGGGCCGCGGGTGGCCTGGCTGCTCACCGTGCCGGCCGTGCTGCTGCTCTGCTTCACCCCGCCGGCGCTCGGCTCGTTCACCGCCTCGCGCGAGGGCACCGACGCCGCCGTCGACGCCGCCGCCTACGTCGCGCTGCCCGACCCGCAGCCCGCCGCACCGGCGGCGGTGAACGTGCCGACGCCGATGGCGCTGGCCGAGTTCATCGCGCGCAGCCGCGACCCCCGGCAGGGCCTGGCCGACCGTCCGGTCCGGCTGACCGGGTTCGTGACCCCCGGCACCGCCCCCGGCGAGTGGTACCTCAACCGCCTGGTCGCCAGCTGCTGCGCCGCGGACGCCCGGCGGCTGCGGATCCTGGTGCAGGCCGAGGGGCCGACTCCGGCCACCGACAGCTGGGTCGAGCTGACCGGCGTCTGGCACCCCACGCCGGACGCGTCCGCCACGGCGGCGCCACGGCTCGACGCCAGGGAGCAGCACGGCGTCCCGCAGCCGCGGGCGCCGTACCGGGACACACCGCCCTCCTCGGAGAGCTGACGCACCACGGCCCGCCGTGGCGGGTCCCGGCGGTGGGCCGTGGGTGGCGGGGGCTCCGGGCCGGGCCGCGGCGGTCCGGCCCGGC
>NZ_JBEXNT010000254.1:0-5101 GCF_040611255.1 Kitasatospora sp. NPDC002965
GCCGACCTGCACGGCTTCTCCCCGGGCCCGCCGCTCTCACCCCACGCCGTCCTGGCCCGCTTCCTGCGCGCCCTCGGCACCTCCGGCGAGCACGTCCCCACCGCCCCCGAGGAGGCCGCCGCCCTCTACCGCACCCTCCTCGCCGACCAGCGGATCCTCGTCGTCCTCGACAACGCCCACAGCGCCGAACAGGTCCGCCCCCTGCTCCCCGGCGCCCCCCAGTGCCTGACCCTGGTCACCAGCCGCACCCGCCTCGCCGGCCTCACCGCCCGCGACGGCGCCCGCCCCCTCGCCCTCGGCCTGATGCCCGCCCCCGACGCCCTCGCCCTCCTGCACCGCGTCATCGGCGACGACCGCACCCGCACCGAACCCGAGGCCGCGACCGAACTCGCCACCGCCTGCGGCCACCTCCCCCTCGCCCTCGCGATCACCGCCGCCCGCCTCGCCGAACGCCCCCACCGCACCCTCACCGACCACGTCACGGAACTGCGCGACACCGAGAACCGCCTCACCGCGCTCCAGATCGACGGCGACACCACCTCCGCCGTCCGCACCGCGCTCGGCCTCTCGTACCACGCCCTGCCCACCCCCGCCCGCACCCTCTTCCGGCACCTCGCCCTCGCCCCCACCCCCACCTTCAGCACCGCCGCGGCCGCCGCGCTGCACGGACACCCCGTCCACGCCGTCCGCCCGCTCCTCGACCAGCTCGCCACCGCCCACCTCCTCGCCCACGAGAACCCCGACCACTACCGCATGCACGACCTGCTCCGCCTCTACGCCACCGAACGCGCCACCGCCGAAACCGGCCCCGCCGCCCGCACCGCCGCCCGCGAACGCCTCTGTACGTGGTACCTCCACCACGCCGACGCCGCCGCCCGCCTCCTCACCCCCCACCGCCGCCGGCTCCCCCTCACCACCCCCGGCGCCTGGTACGAGTCCCCGGCCTTCACCACCGCCACCCAGGCCCGGCAGTGGTGCGAGAGCGAACACACCCACCTGCTCGACACCGTCCGCACCGCCGCCCGGCACGGCCTCGACGACGTGGCCTGGCGGCTACCGGCCGCCCTGTGGGGCTACTACTTCCTCAGCCCCCGCCTCGACGACTGGGAGGAAGCGGCCCGCCTCGCCGTCGCCGCCGCCCACCGCGCCGGTGACCCCCACGGCGAGGGCCGCACCAGGAACGACCTCGCCACCGCTCTCACCGCGCTCGGCCGCCACGACGACTCCCTCACCGAGCTCCGCCGGGCCCGCGCCCTCCTCGCCTCCGTCGGCGACCGGGTCGGTGAAGCCCTCGTCATCGGCAACCTCGGCGACCACAGCCTCCACACCGGCGCCTACGGGCAGGCCCGCGTGTACCTCCAGGGAGCGCTCGCCCTGCTGCGGGCGCAGCCGGCGGACCGCCGGGACGACTGGGCGATCGGGGCCTGCGAGACCAACGTCGGCGTGAGCGCGATGCGGGCCGGCCGCACCGGGGAGGCGGACGAGTACCTGCACCGGGCGCTCGACCGCCACCGCTCGACCGGGAACCCCGTCCTGGAGAGCATCACCCTGTTCCACCTGGGCGACCACCACCGCCGTCTGGACCGGCCCGAGCAGGCCGCCGAGCGTCTCCACCAGGCGCTGGCCGTGATCGACGGCAGCACCGGGAACCCGCGGCTGCGCGCCGAGGTGCTGGCGGCACTGGCCGATCTGGGGGAACGGGCGGGCCGCGGCGAGCGGGCCGACCACGGCACGTCGACCGGCCTGCGGCGCACGGGCTGACCGTCCGGGCCGCGCCGTCCGCCGCACCTACCACACGGCCCGGCCGGCTCGGGGCCGGTTGTCGCCCGGGCGGGTGGTCGGGACGCCGGCACGGCAGGGCGGGGGCGGTGCGGGGGGCCGGGCGTGCTCGGATGGCGGAGAGTCCGGCCGGGGCCCGGCACGGTGGGCCGTCGCCCCCAGGGGCTGCGGGCGTGCCGGCGGTCGAGGGGCTCCGGCGGGCCCGGGCGACCGGCCGAGGGCGAGGAGGGGACGATGCGGCGCACCGCGATGGCGGCCGTGGTGTCGGCGGCGGTGCTGGCGATCGCGGCGGTCGGACCGGCCGGGCCGCCGGTCGACGACGGGGCGGGTGCGGCGGCCGGGCAGCGGGCGCCGTCGTGGTCCGGGGACTTCGGCGGGCGCGGCGGGTTCGACGACTTCGACGACCTGGGCGGCCTCGGCGACCTCGCCGGAACCGCCGGATCCGCGGGGGCCGACGCCCTCGGCGGCTTCGGCCGGCCCGGCGGCCCGGCCGGGACCGGTGGCGGACGCCTGCGGGTGCTCGCCGGGGTCCTGCGGCAGGACCGGCCCGGCAGCGGCTGGTACCTGGTCGGCGGGGCGCACCTGGCGCTCGGCCTCCAGGTCGTCTCCGCCGACCACGAGCAGATCGTGCTGCGCTTCCCACCCGCCCGCCGGGTGGTGTCCGTGCTCTGCGGGCCCGACGAGACGTACGCGCCGCAGGGATTCACCTGCGGCGCGTCCGTCTCGCTCGACCGGGTCACCGTCCGCCTCGGCCGCAACGGGCGGCCCGCCGACCCGGCCGTCACCAGTGCCGGCGAGTACGCCAACTTCTGGTTGCTCGGGCTCGTCGAGCGGCGCTGACGGCCGGGGCGGGACTCCGTGGCCGGGGCGTTATCCGGAGCCGGGGCGGTCCCGGCGGCCGGGTCAGCGCTCGGCCGGTGCCGTCCAGGACGGCTCCGCGGCCGGTGCCCAGGCCCGGTCGTCGCCCGGGCCCTGCTCCGTCGCCTCCCACGAGCGCTCCGCGTCGGGGCGCGGACGGCCCCGTCGGCCGCCGGGGCGCACCGGCCACCAGAGTCCGCGGCCGAGCAGGACCGCCAGCGCGGGCACCAGGACGACGGAGAGCAGGAACGCGGAGAGCAGGATGCCGAGCGCCGTCGCGAAGCCGACCTGCTGGGTGGACGGCTGCGGGGTGACCGCCAGGCCGGCGAACGACCCGGCCAGTACCAGGCCCGCCGTCGCGATGGCCGGCGTGGTGTGCCGGACGGCCCTGGCGACCGCGGCCCGGGCGGGCCCGGGGCGCTCCATCTCCTCCCGGATCCGGTCGCTGATCAGGATGTTGTAGTCGGTGCCCAGCGCGACGACGAAGAGGAAGAGCACCAGCGGGAGGGTGAAGTTGACGCCCGGCTTGTCCAGCGCGTGCTGGAACACCAGCGCGGACGCACCGAGGGTGGCCGCGAAGCCGAGGCCGACGGAGAGCAGCAGGACGACCGGCGCGAGCAGGCTGCGCAGCAGGACGAGCAGGATCAGCCCGATCAGACCGGCGGCGACCGGGAAGACCAGCCGGAGGTCGTGGTCGACGGCGGTCGAGACGTCGGCGAAGACCGCCGGGGTGCCGCCGACGTGCGCCGCCAGCCCGTTCGGGGTGTTCGCCGCGACCGCCGCGCGGACCGGTCCGGAGACGAGGTCGCGCGCCGCGCCGGACTGCGGGTCGGCGGTCAGGAAGAGGTCGATCCGGACGGCCCGGCGGCTCTCGCTCAGTACCGGCGTGCCCGCCTGGCCGACGCCCTCGACCCGGGCGAGCGCCTTGGCCAGGCCGTCGACCGCGCCGACGGTGAGCGGGCCGCCGTCCCGCGCCTCGACGAGGACGGTGGTCGGGTCGGACACCCCGGCGGGCAGGGCGCGGGAGATCTCGGCGGCGGTGGTCTGGGCGGCGGTCCGCGGGCCGCCGCCGAAGCCGTAGTCCATCCGGATCCCGATCAGACCGGCGGCCAGCGCACCCATGAGGGCGACCGAGCCGACGACCATGGTCAGCGGGCGGCGGGCCACGAGGTCCCCGAACCGGGCGGACGCGCCCGCGGCGGGTTCACGGCGCAGGGAGCGCGAGGGCCAGAACAGGGCCCGTCCGGTGGCCGCCAGCACGGCCGGCATCAGGGTGAGGCCGGCCAGCAGCATGACCAGGACCGAGACGGCGACGGCCGGGCCGAGCACCCGGAACTGTCCGAAGCTCGCGATCCCGAGGGTGGCGAAGGCGGCGACGATGGTCAGCGCGGCCGACGTGATCGCGGTGCCGACCCGGGCGCCGACCTCGGCCGCGACGGCGCGGTGGTGGCGGTCCGGGCGGGCTCGCAACTCCTCGCGGAAGCGGAACATCAGGAAGAGGAAGTAGTCGATCCCGATCCCGAGCAGCACCACCGCGATCAGGCTCGGCACGGAGGGGTCGAGCTTGATGTCGGCCAGCAGCGCGGTGCCGACGACCGCGCCGCTCGCCACCCCGCCGATCAGGGCCACCGAGACCAGCGGCACGAGGGCCGCCATGACGCTGCGGAACACCAGCACGTTGAGCAGCATGATCAGCACGACCGAGCCGATCGAGGCGATCTTGCCGAGCGTCTCGCTGTCGTCGGCGGCGTCGATCTGCTCGGCCAGGGCGCCGGTGAAGCCGGTCCGCAGGCCGGCGTCGGCGAACTGGGCCCGGGCGCCGTCCCGGAACGCCCGGTAGGTGCCGTGCAGTCCCGGGTCCACCGAGTTCCCGGTGAGGCTGGCGGTGAGCAGCTCGAAGGTCCGGTCCGGCGCGACCATGGCCGGGGCGATCTGGGGGACCTGCGAGTAGTCCTTCCGCAGCAGGGCCGGGGCGTCGTCGGTCACGGGCATCGTGACCTTCGACCGGCCGAGCTTCTCGGCCACCCCGGCGACGCGCTGCCGGTCCGCGTCGGTGAGCGCCGCGCCGTCGGCCCGCGCGACCAGGACGGTGACCGGGTTGGCGTCGGCCTTGGCCCCGAAGTGTTCCTGGGCGATCGTCGTGGCGGCGGCCGAGTCGTAGCTCCTGGGCAGGAAGTCGGCCGTCTGGGTCTGGGTCACCCGGAAGATCAGGGCCTGGCTGAGAACGGTCAGGAGCATTCCCAGGACCGCCCAGACGGCGATGACCTTCCACGGATTCCTGGTGGAGAATCCGGTCAGGGCGCGGATCACGATGTCCTCCGGCTGTGGTGCGACTGCCGGGGTCTCCCGGCAGATCTCAAGCTCATCAGCCCGCATCCGCCGTTTCCTCCGAGCCCAGGACGAGAACGCCACCGGGACCGCGGTCTCCCGCCCCCTCCCCGACCGGGACCGTGGTCCCGGTCGG
>NZ_JBEXNT010000255.1:0-5087 GCF_040611255.1 Kitasatospora sp. NPDC002965
TGACGCCCTTGTCGGGGTCCTCGGAGCGGGTCTGGCGGCCGTGGACGTCGTAGCCGTACTTCCAGGCGTTGCCGGCGGCGTCGGTGACCTGGCTGAGTTTGCCCTCGACGTCGTAGGTGTACTTCGTGGCGTCGTAGGCGCCCTGCGGGGTGGTGCCGTGGTACTGGCGCAGTTCGGTCGAGCGTCCGCGGGCGTCGACGAGGCTCGTGGTGGCGGTGCCGCCCTGGGGCGGGGTGGCGTCGGTGCGCTCCACGCCCGGGTAGGAGACGGTGGAGCGCCACTGCTCGATGGCCTTGGAGGAGAACGTCTGGACCACGGGGCGGCCGAGGCCGTCGTAGAACGCGGCGTTCTGGCCGGGGATCTCGTTGTCGTTGGCGACGAACCGGGTGGTGCCGGGCTCGCCGGTGCGGTTGATGTAGGGCTGGTTGGTCTTCACCACCTGGCCGTGGCTGTCGTAGAACGTGTCGCTGACGATGCGGGCGCCTGCGGCGTTGTTGGCGGGTGTGGACTGTGTCTGGATCTGCTCGCCGAAGGCGTTGAGGATGACGACGCCGACGGTGTAGTCCCTGCCGCTCTCGCGCAGGTTCCTGGTGGTGACGGAGGTGGTGCCGGTGCCGGTGAGCCGGTACTCGACCAGGGTGTCGGCGAGGTCGGTGCCGGGGGTGCGGCCGGGTTGCCAGGCGGCGGTGGTGCGGCCGAGGGCGTCGACGTTCTGCTGGGAGGTGCGGCCGTTGTGGTCGACGGACTTGACCGGCACTTCGCGGGTGGGGTGGAAGGTGGTGGTGCTGGTCCAGCCCTTGGCGTTGGTGACCTTGACGGTGGTGGGCTGGACGCCCGTGGCCGGTTCGTAGGCGGTGGTCGTGGTCGCCGCGGCGGCATCGGTGCTGGTGGTGACCCGGCCGTAGGCGTCGTAGCCCACGGTGGAGACCAGCGAGAACACCGGCTGGCCGCCGGAGAACCCGTCGAGTTCCTCGGTGCGGGTCACCGCGCCCGGGCCGTTGAGGATCCCGAACGCCTGGCCGTCGTAGAACGCCCGGCTACGGCCCAGCGTGCTGGCCTCGGACGCGAGGAGGTCCGAGCCGTTGACCGTGGCGCAGCCGTCCTTGGTCTGGACGGTTTCGGCGACGCGGTCGAGTGTCCAGGTGGTGGTGTTGCGGGCGTATCGGGTGGAGGCGCACAGGTCGGGCAGGCCGTCGGCGCGGTCGATGACCTTGACGGGCATGCCGTGGGTGTCGAACGTCGCGGTCTTGGAGGTGGATTGCCAGGTGCCGTCGGAGCGCAGGGCGGTGTCCTTGCCGGAGCCGTTGCGCAGCATCTGTGCGGTCAGGGCGGGCAGGGTGGTGCCGCGGTTGTGGGTGGCGGTGGCGGTGGACAGCCAGGGGTCGGACTTGGAGAGGGCGATCAGGGCGCCGCCGTCGGAGGCGTAGGTCTGGCGTTCGCGCAGGGAGCCGGCGAGCGGGTTGGCGTCCTTGACACTCGCGCCGCCGATGTCGGTGTAGGTGACGGAGCGCTTGCTGCCGTCGGCCTTGACGTCGCCGTCCATGCCGCGCAGGTAGTACGCGACGGCCTTGCCGATCGGGTCGGGCGCGACGCCGCTGCGGGTGACGACCTGTTCGTAGCCGCGGAACTGGTTCCAGGTGCGGCGGTCGGTCTCGGTGTACTCGTCGTCGTCGCGGTGCCAGGCGGCCGGGCCGACGTATTCGTAGGTGGTGGTGCGCACGGGTGAGCCGCCGAACGGGTCGCGTTCGTTGACCTGGGAGACCACGTACTTGTGGAACCAGTCCAGGGTCGGGGGCAGCGGGCTCTTGTCGTCGGGGTTCCAGTACACCGGGTAGCAGCGTTTGCCGTTGGTGTCCTGGGTGGTGGGGAGGGTGGTGGGTGTGCAGTCGGCGTCGGCGTAGACGGCTTCGGTGGTCTTGCCGGTCTCCGCGGTCACGCCGATGACGCGCCGCCGGTTCAGCGGGGGTTTGTTGTCGCTGCCGGAGTCGACGCGGTTGTTGAGGAACTTGCCGGTGAAGGTGATGGCCGGCTGGTCGATCCGGTTGGCGCCGTCGTGGCCCGAGTGGGTGATCGAGTTCAGCCACAGGGCCGGGGCGGTGTGGTCCTTCGGGTCCGGGTACTCGTGTGCCAGGACGTAGGAGTCGACGTCGGCGTAGGAGCCGGCGTTGAGGACCTGGGTGGTGATCTTCGTCAGGCGTTTGGTGGACCAGAACGTGGCCTGGTAGTTCTCGCAGGTGCCGGTGGCGGTGCAGTTCTGGTCGAACGGGACGTCCGGCCACTTGCCCGCGTTGGCGGTGTTGAGCTTGTTCGGCGCGCAGTCGAACGAGGCGTCGGGCAGGCAGCGTTCCGTGACGTCGAACACGACCTGCCCGGTGGGCTTCACGCTGTCGGTGTCGGTGAGTTTGGAGCCGTAGGTGATCCGGGCGAGGTTGCCGCCGCGCACGTACGCGGTCCGGGTCCCGGACGGGTTCTGCGCGGAGAGGCCCCGCTGGTAGTGGTTGGTCTCCTTGTCGTACCAGTGGGAGATCAGGCCGCCGCGCGGGTCGACGACGAAGTCGAGCATCCACCGCCAGGCCTGGTCGCACCAGGACGCCTCGAACGAGGTCTTGTTGCAGTCCTCGCCCGGGTTGTTGCCGTAGACGGGTGTCGTCCAGGCGGAGTTGGTGGCCGGGGCGCCCGCCGCGGCGCCGGGTTTGCGGCCCAGGCCGAAGTAGTACTGGGTGCCGTCGGTGGTGGTGACCTTCCAGTGCTCGCCGTTGTTGTCGCCGTTGGTGGCGCCGGTCAGCAGTTCGACGCGGGAGGCGTCGTCGCCCTCCAGTCGCCAGGTGCCGGTGGCGTCGTCGCGTACCAGGGTCGAGGAGCGGCCGTTCAGCGAGATGGTGGCGTTCCAGCCCGCCAGGCACTGCTCGCCCGAGCCGCTCTGGCCGTCCTTCACGCAGGGCTTGAAGCGCCGCTCGACGAAGCCGGGCGTGTACTCCCAGCCCTCACCGATCCACGACGACTGGTTGTTCGTCGCCGCGGTCCGGCCGTCGACCGACTGCGAGCTGTAGGACAGGGACACGTTCGGCTTCGAGCCGCCCAGGCCCTCCGGTACCGCGATCGGGTAGGACCAGTTGAAGCCACCGGTGTTCCCACCGACGCTCCACGTCCCCGACGGCGCCAGACCGGTCGCCGCGAACGTCCCCGCCGAACCACCCGGAGCGGCCGACGCGGCCAGGACCGTGCCACCCGACGGAGCGGCCGACAGGGACCGGGCACCGAGCTCCGCCGCCGGGGCCGCCTGTGCGGACCCGCCCGCGAGTTCCACGTCGGTGCTCAGCAGACCGGGCCGAGCTGCGGTGCGGCGCGTCTCCACGGGCGTCTGGGTGCGGCACTCGGCCCGCTCGGGCGTGGTGAGCGCACACTCGGGCAGCGCCACCAGACGCGCCCGGGACAGCCAGTCACCACCGAACGCACCCTCGATCGAGGACACGTCCACGTCCACCTTGACGGGGGAGCCCGTACTGCCGCCGGCCGTCGGACGCACCGCCAGCAGCAGGCCGTTGACGCCCGCCTTCTCGGCGGCGGGCCGGTCGGCGACCGTGACCCGGACCTTGTGCGAGGCGGGCGTCGCCCGCTCGCTGCGCAGGGCCTCCGGCGCGGCGGCGACGGCCGCCACGGCGGGCGAGCTCACCCACACCGGTGCGGTACCCGCCTGGCCGCCGGCCGGCACGGCTGCCGGGGCCGCGGCGAAGGCGGACTCCTTGAGGCTCTTCGGGGTCGCGGTCCTGGGCGCGAGGTCGACCTCGGCGTCCACCGCCCCCGGCCACGCCACCGCACCGGCCTTCCAGGCCGGCGCGCCGTCGCCCTTGAGCGGGACGGCCTTGACCGGGGCGGCGTTCCTGCCGCCGACCGCCGGGGTCCGGTCGAGGTCGCGGGGCGACCATTGGGTGGGATTGCGGGGCTTCCACGCCGCCGCGTGCGCAGGTCCCACGCCGGCCAGCATCGACAGCACGAGGACCGCGGCGGTAGTCAGCCGCCGTCTCCCTCGTGACCGCCGTTTGGCGTGGAATCCGTCCGGTGATACCGACACGACTTGCCTCCTGGCATGCCGAAGCAGACCTTCCGTCGGAAGGCCTGCTGAACAGGGATTTTCGCGCGGAGCCTAACGTCCGTTCGCGAACCTGGTCCATCGGTGTCCGGAGCCCCGGCCGGGACACAACGAACGGGGGGGAATCGATGATCACTCCCGACCTTACGCAGCGTGCGAAGAGAGGGGGTGTTTTGCCCTTCTTTACCGTACAAATCTCCTGATGCACCCTCACCGATCGTGGGCGTCCTGCCGCTCCGACCAGCGCTTTGACTACGGAGAGCTCGCAGTTGTGAGGTGCCTCACAACGCAGAAGACCATCCGTCAGAAAAGACGTCGTGCGCGGATGTTAGGTTCCCGTTCGCCGATATCCGCACGGCAATCCACCAGCTGACGAGAGGTTTCCTCTTATGGGGTCGATATCCCCCCATCGCAGTCGTCGACGCAGATCCATGCTGGCCGCATCGGTCGGCATCGTACTGACTGTTGGCATGCTCAGTTCTACCGCTCCCGCCCTTGCCGCCGAGGGGAATTCCCCGATTTCCCCGATTTCCCCGGTCGTCGAGGGGCAGGCCCCGGCGGTGCCGGGTACGGCCGCAGAAACCGCGCAGCGGGCCGCCGAGTCCGCCGCGCTGGCCGAGGCCCGGCGCAGCGGCAAGCCGGTCGAGATCGCGGCGCTGACCACCGAGACCGACACGGTGGTCGCGAACCCGAACGGCACGCTGGGTCTGCGGCGTACCGTGGCCCCGGCGCGGGCCAATCGGGACGGGGTCTGGAAGGATCTCGACGCGACGCTCGTCCGGGCGTCCGACGGCACCCTGCGGCCGAGGGTGACGAGCAGTCAGCTGACGTTCTCGGGTGGTGGGTCCGGACCTCTCGCCACTCTCGACCAGGACGGCCGCAAGCTCGCCCTGAGCTGGCCGGGTGCGCTGCCGGCGCCCACCCTGGACGGCGAGAGCGCCACCTATGCCGAGGTCGCGCCCGGTGTCGACCTGAGGCTCACGGCGAACCAGGCCGG
>NZ_JBEXNT010000256.1:0-5047 GCF_040611255.1 Kitasatospora sp. NPDC002965
GACCGGGACCGTGGTCCCGGTCGGGGAGGGGGCGGGAGACCGGGACCGGCACCCTGACGACACCTCACCGGTACCCGTGGTCACGGGGCCCGGACCGGAGCGGGTACGGTCTGACCGGAATGCGGGAACGTGTCACGTCCCCGCCGCAGGGCGGGGCGGACCGGACGCGCCGGTCGAGGGAGAGGAACTGCTCGGATGACGGCACCACCGGAGCCGATCAAGGTGCTGATCGCGGACGACCAGCCACTGGTACGTCGCGGACTGGCCCTGATCCTGTCCCCCGACCCGGGGTTCGACGTGGTCGCCGAGGCGGAGAACGGCGAGCAGGCGGTCGCCCTCGCGCACCGGCACCGGCCGCACGTCGTGGTGATGGACATCCGGATGCCGGTCCTCGACGGCGTCGCGGCGACCGAGCGGCTGTCCCGCGAGCTGCCCGAGTGCCGGGTGCTCGCGCTGAGCACCTTCGACATGGACGAGTACGTGGTCGCCGCCCTGCGCGCGGGGGCCTGCGGGTTCCTGCCCAAGGACATCTCCCCGGAGGAACTGCTCTCGGCGGTCCGTACCGTCCACACGGGCGAGGCGGCGGTGGCCCCACGCCTGCTCACCCGTCTGATCTCCTCCTACGTCACCTCGGCCCGGCCGCCGCAGCCGGCGGCACCGGCCACCGGCCTGGGCGAGCTGACGCCGCGCGAGGTCGAGGTGTGGCGCCTGCTGGCCACCGGGCTCGACAACACGGAGATCGCGGGGGCGATGGAGATCAGCGTCTCCACGGTCAAGAACTACATCACCAGCATCTTCGGCAAGCTCAGCGTCCGCGACCGCGCCCAGGCGGTGATCGCGGCCTACGAGTCCGGCCTGGTCGAGGCCCGGCCGGCGGGCTGAACCGGGGGCGGGCCGGTGACCGGCCCGCCCCCACCCCGCCGGGGGTCAGCGGCAGAAGGCCGCGTCCACGGCGTCCGCCATGTGCCGCACCGTCGCCTCGTTGTCCGGGACGGCGGTCACGGTGATGTTGACGGCGCGCCCGTCCTCGGTGACGCCGCCCCGCGACCGGAACGCCTGGGTGGTGCCGCCGTGGCCCCAGTACACGCCGCCGCACGAGAGCGGCCTGCTCTGCAGGCCCAGCCCGTAGCGGATACCGGGGCCCAGCTCCTCGGCCGGCACCGTGGTGCGCATCTCGGCGAGCTGCGCCGGCGGCAGCAGCCGCCCGTCGAGCAGGGCCGTGTAGAAGCGGTTGAGGTCGGTGTCGGTCGAGACGATCGCGCCCGCCGCCCAGGCCACCGACGAGTCCATGTCGGTGAACTCCCGCAGCGGCCCGCCCGGTTCGCTCCGGACGTAGCCCTTGGGGTGGCGCTCGTGGATGGCGAGGTCCCCTGGGGCGGGGAAGTAGGTGTGGCGCAGCCCGATCCGGTCGATCACCCGCCGGGTGATCTCCTCACCGACGGGCCGGCCGGTGACCTTCTGGACGATCAGGCCGGCCACCAGGTAGTTGGTGTTGTTGTACTCCCACTTCGTGCCCGCCGGGAAGCGGGCCTTGCGGGCCAGCGCCATGTCGATCAGTTCGCGGGGCTCGAAGTAGCGGTACCGCACCGCGGTGAGGTCGGCCAGCGCCGGGTCCTCCAGGTACTCGGGCAGGCCGCTGGTGTGCTGGAGCAGCTGCCGGACGGTGACGGTCCGTCCGTCGAACCCGTCACCGCGCAGCAGGCCCGGCAGGTAGGTGTCGACCGGGGCGTCCAGCCGGACCTTCCCCTCGGCGACCAGCTGCAGCACGGCGACGGCGGTGAACGCCTTGGTGTTGCTGCCGATCCGGACCTGGCCGCCGACGGGCACGGCGGCGCCGGTCGCGAGGTCCCCGACGCCGGCGGTGTAGGTGCGGGTCCGGCCGTCGCGGCCCCGTACGGCGGCCAGGGCGGCCGGCAGGCCGTCGTCGCGCACCAGCGCGTCGAGGCTCCGCCGGACGGAGTCGGGCCCGGCAGCGGCGGGTGCCGGGGCGGGTTCGGAGGCGAGGGCGGCGGGCGCACCGGCCGCCGTCAGGCCGGCGACCACGGCCGCGGCCAGTGCGGCGGCCACCGCGGCTCGGCGACGGCCCGTCCCGGTCCGGCGCGTTGCGTGTTCGGTCATCAAGCGACTCCCCTGGTGGACGGCGCCGGGAGCTCCCGGCGCCTTCCAGAGGACCATGCGGGAGCAGGGCGGTTCGTCCGCGTCCGGAAGGAGAGCCGAGGCAGGAGCGTGCTCCGGGAGGGGCCACCGCGTGGGACCGTGCTCCCGGGGACAGGCCGGGCCGGGCCGCCGTGCGTGGCCTGCCGTGCGCGCCTACGACTGGTCCCAGACGTCGACGGTCAGCGTCCGGTCGGCCGGGCAGGCGGCGATCAGGTCGGGGTGCAGCTCGCGGCTCCACACCCGGACGTCGGGCCGGGCGCCGGGGATCGCGTCGCCGTCGAACAGCGGCAGTACCTCGCCCGCGCGGACGGTGAAACGGTTGGGGTAGCCGTCGAAGGACAGCTGCTCGGCCTTCCCGCTCGCGGCGAGCTTCATGATCCAGTCCGCCCCGAAGAGCCCGGTCTCCCATGTGGCGAGGACCACGGGACTGCCCGCGCCGTCCACGGCCTCGTCGGCCTGCGGGCCCGGTGCCGACACGATGATGAACCAGCCGAGCATGCGACACGCTCCCCTTCGGTCCGCTGCGGATCGGTCGAGAGCCTACGCGGGTCAGGCCGGCGGCACACCGCTTCGGCGAACCTCCCCGGATAGGGCCCGCGAACGTCCGGCGGGGCCGGAGGAGGCCGCCGGCGGTGCGAGCCCCACGGGCGGACCGGCCCGGCCCCGGTGACGGCCGGCCCGGGCCGGCCCGGGCCAGGAGGTCAGGGCCAGGAGGTCAGGGCTTGAGGATCAGCCGGATCGGGTCGCCCTTCTTCTGCTCCAGCGCCTCCACCGCGTGGGCGGCGTCGGCCAGCGAGAAGGTGCCGCTGACGGACCGGGAGAACTCCAGCCGGCCGCCGCGCACCAGGTCGACGAGGTCGATGACGTCCTGCGGTCCGGAGCCGTAGTGGCCCCGGATCTGCTGGCGCAGGTAGCTGACGAGGGTGCCGTTGGTGACGGTCAGCGGCTTGTCGGTCAGACCGACCAGCACCAGGCGGCCGTGCTCCCCGAGCGAGGCCATTGCCTGCTCGCGCACCGGCGCGACGCCGGCGAAGTCGAACGCGGCGGCCAGCGGGCGGCCCCGGGTGGCGGCACGCAGGCGGTCGGCGAACGCGGGGTCGGCGGGGTCGAGGGCGGCGTCCGCGCCGAAGGCCAGTGCGCGTTCGCGGGCCGCGGGCAGCGGGTCGACGGCCACGATCGGGTAGGCACCGACGGCGCGGAGGAGCTGGACGCCGTGGGCACCGAGGCCGCCCACGCCCCAGACGCCGACGGCCTCGGCCGGGCGGACCGCGCCGGTGGACGTGATGGCCGCCCACGGGGTGGAGACCGCGTCCGGGACGAAGCAGGCCTGCTCGAAGGGCAGGTCGTCGGGGATGGGCACCAGGGTGGTGGCGGTGGCGAGCGCGAACTCGGCCCAGCCGCCGTCGTAGTCCACGCCGCGGGTGTAGACGACGCCGTCGCGGGTCTCGCCGGCCTGGAGCAGCACGCGGTCGCCGACCGCGGCGGTGGTGACGCCCGCACCGAGGGTGTGCACGGTACCGGCGACCTCGTGACCGAGGGTGACGGTGTCGCCCTGGAGGAAGAGCGGCTTGAGCATGCCCTGGATCAGGTGGACGTCGGACAGGCAGACACCGGCGGCCTCGACCTTGATCAGGACCTCGCCCGGGCCGGGCGAGGGCACGGGCACCTCCTGGACGGCGAAGGCTCCCTTCGCGACGTCGAGCCGGCCGGCGAGCATCGTGGCGGTCATTCCGGTTCCCTTCCACAGGGGGCGGCGGTCGGTGGGCGCGCCGCTCCGTACTTACTTGTTGTTCGACAAGCAAGTTGCACCCTACCATGGTGGTATGCCTACGCACGAAGCCCCGGACCCGTCCGCCCGGCCGCCCCGCCCCTCCCGGCCCTCGCCCGGCGGATCCGGCGAGCCGCCCCGTCGGACCCAGGCCGAGCGCCGCGCCCGGGCCGAGGCCGCACTGCTCGCCGCCGCCGCCCGGCTGGTCGCCGAACACGGCAGCGCCGGGGTGACCCTCGCCCGGGTCGGCGAGGAGGCCGGGTTCAGCCGCGGCCTCGCCACCCACTACTTCGGCTCCAGGGCCGCACTGCTGACCCGGCTCCAGGAGGAGGCGCTCTCCGAGGCGATGGCGGCCGCGGCACCCGAGCGCAGCGGCTCCGACCCCGTCGAGGAGCTCTGCCGGTTCGCCCGGGCCTGCCTGGACGGGGTGCGACGGCCGACCGACCTGGGGCGGGCGTTCGTCGTCCTGGGCGCCGAGGCCCTCGCCGGATCGTCCGAACTCACCGACGCCGTCGCACGGTTGGACGCCCGGATGCGCGGCTGGGTGGCCGGCGTGGTCCGCCAGGGCGCGGCCGACGGGCAGGTCCGGGCCGGCGTGGACCCGGACGCCTACGCGGTGGCGCTGGTCGGCCTGCTCAAAGGGCTGATCGTGCAGGCCGCCGCCGCTCCCGAGTCCTTCGCGGTGGACCTCGCGGGCACGGAGGCCGAGCGGTGGATCCGCCTCGCCCTCACCGCGCCCTGACGGCCCGCCCCTCCTCGCGACCGACCGGCGGCCGAGGCGCTCCGGCGCTTCGGCTCTCCGGGGCTCCGGGGCTCCGGCGCTTCGGAGTTGACGAATCTGTCCATGAAAAGGTCTTCTGTACAACGGAGTCGGCCTTCGCGCCCCGCCGGTGACGGCGGCGGGGTATAGCGCCGGCCGTCGGTCCCCAACGGCATCTCCCGCCGATCGGCGGGTGCTCCTACGGTTTGCGGCAACCCCCACACCGTGACCGCAGGAGATCCCCCATGCTCAGACGACCTGTCCGGGCGGCGTGTGCCGTCCTGGCCGCCGCCGTCCTGACGTTGACGGCGCTGCAGACCAGCGCCGGCGCCGCCGCGCCCCCGGCGGGCGACCCCGCCGAC
>NZ_JBEXNT010000257.1:0-4774 GCF_040611255.1 Kitasatospora sp. NPDC002965
CCCGCCCGGCCGGATCCCGCGCCGAACGCGGCCGGGCCGCGTACCGGACGGGATCCGGCCGGGCGGGCGGCCCGGCCGGGGGAGGGCCGCAGGGGGTGGCCGGAGGGACGGACGGGCAGGTCGGCAGGCTGAGGGGACCACGTCATAGGGGTTCTACAGGGGTTGGCTAGGGGCCCGACCGGCGCGGATCCACGGAACTCTGAGGGTCGATCCGAGCCACCGGCCCTCAGGAGTGGAACCCACCATGGCGCGCCTGGAACCCCTCGACCCGTCCGCACCGCTGCCCGGCCCGCCCGAGGCGGTGGCCGTCGTCGGCGTCGCCTGCCGGCTGCCGGGGGCGGCGGACCCGGAGGCGTTCTGGAAGCTGCTCGACACGGGTGCGAGTGCGGTCGGCGCCGTCCCGCCGCAGCGCTTCGGCGGCGCGGAGCCGCCCCGGGCGGGCGGGTGGCTCGACCACGTCGACCGGTTCGACCCCGAGTTCTTCGGCCTCTCCCCGGCCGAGGCCGCCGCCGCCGACCCGCAGCAGCGGCTGGTGCTCGAACTCGCGTGGGAGGCCCTGGAGAACGCCGGCGTCCTGCCCGCCGCGCTGGCCGGCGGCCGTACCGGCGTCTTCGTCGGCGCCATCGCCGCCGACTACACCACGCTCACCACCGGCGCCGGCGCGATCACCCGGCACAGCCTCACCGGTCTCAACCGGGGCAT
Organism: Kitasatospora sp. NPDC002965; assembly: GCF_040611255.1. Lineage (NCBI taxonomy): Bacteria > Bacillati > Actinomycetota > Actinomycetes > Kitasatosporales > Streptomycetaceae > Kitasatospora > Kitasatospora sp. NPDC002965. Next base: position 703 of record NZ_JBEXNT010000257.1, read on the forward strand.
CATCGCCAACCGCGTCTCCTACGCACTCGACCTGCGCGGTCCGAGCCTCACCGTCGACTCCGCGCAGTCCTCCTCCCTGGTCGCCGTCCACCTCGCGCTGGAGAGCCTGCGCGGCGGCGAGTCGGACGTCGCCCTGGTGGCGGGCGTCAACCTCAACCTGGCGGCCGAGTCGACGCTCACCGTCGACCGGTTCGGCGCGCTCTCGCCCGACGACCGCTGCTACACCTTCGACGCCCGGGCCAACGGCTACGCGCGCGGCGAGGGCGGCGTGCTGCTGGTGCTCAAGCCGCTCACCCGCGCGGTGGCGGACGGCGACCGCGTCCACGCGGTGCTGCTCGGCAGCGCGGTCAACAGCGACGGCGCGACCGACGGCCTGACCGTCCCCAGCGCGGACGCCCAGGCGGCGGTGGTCCGCGAGGCCGCCCGGCGGGCCGGCGTCGCCCCCGGGCTGGTCCAGTACGTCGAGCTGCACGGGACGGGCACCCGCGTGGGCGACCCGGTCGAGGCGGCGGGCCTGGGCGCGGCACTGGGCGCCGGGCGCCCGGCGGAGCAGCCGCTGCTGGTCGGCTCGGCGAAGACCAACGTCGGTCACCTGGAGGGCGCTTCGGGCATCGTCGGCCTGCTGAAGACGGTCCTGGCCGTGCGGCACCGGAGGATTCCCGCCAGCCTCAACTTCGTCACCCCCAACCCGGACATCCCCTTCGAGCGGCTCGGCCTCGCGGTGCGGACCGACTCCGGACCGTGGCCGAACGCCGCGGGCCGGCTGATCGCCGGCGTCAGCTCCTTCGGCGTGGGCGGCACCAACGCGCACGTGCTGGTGGCCGACGCCCCGGAGACCGCCCCGCCGGGGGAGGAGGAGGGGGAGCCCGGAGGCGTCGGCGAGGCGCCGGCCGAGGAGGAGGGGGAGCCCGGAGACGTCGGCGAGGCGCCGGCCGAGGACACCGCGGTCGCGACCGTGCCCGGCGGGCCGCTGCTCTGGCCGCTCTCCGCCCGGACCCCGGCCGCGCTGCGCCGGCAGGCCGCCCGGCTCCGTGCGTTCGCCGACCGGGCGGGCGCCGACCCGGTGGCGGTCGGCCGGTCGCTGGCCACCACCCGGACCGCCTTCGAGTACCGCGCCGCCGTGACCGGCACCGACCGGGAGGGCCTGCTCACCGCCCTCGACGCGCTCGCCGAGGGCGGGCAGGCGGCGGGCCTGGCCCAGGGCCGTGCCACCACCGACGGTGCGGCGCGCGCGGCGTTCGCCGACGGCCCGGCGCCGGACGCCGCCGGGCACGGGGCCGGCGACCGGGCGGGTACCGCGGGCGCGACCGGCAGCGGCACGGTGCTGGTCTTCCCCGGCCAGGGCGCGCAGTGGGACGCCATGGCCCGCGAACTGCTCGCCACCGCACCGGTGTTCGCGGCGAAGATCGCCGCCTGCGAGGAGGCCCTCGCCCCGCACGTCGACTGGTCGCTCGGGGCGGTGCTGCGCGGCGGGCCGGGCACGCCGGACCTGGAGCGGGTGGACGTGGTGCAGCCCGCCCTGTTCGCCGTGATGGTGTCGCTGGCCGCGCTCTGGGAGGCGGCGGGTGTCCGGCCGGACGCCGTGATCGGGCACTCCCAGGGCGAGATCGCCGCCGCCCACGTGGCCGGTGCGCTCTCGCTGGAGGACGCGGCGGCGGTGGTCGCGCTGCGGTCGCAGGCCATCGCCGGTCTGGGCCTGACCGGCCGGGGCGGCATGGCGGCCGTCCCGCTGTCCGCCGAGGAGGTCGCCGGGCGGATCGCCGGGCGGGCCGACGAGCTCGGGATCGCCGCGGTCAACGGCCCGTCCGCGACCGTGGTCTCGGGCGACCGGGCGGCCGTCGCCGACCTCGTGGAGCAGTACCGGGCGGAGGGTGTCCGGGCGAAGCTGGTGCCCGTCGACTACGCCTCGCACTCGGCGCAGATGGAGCCGCTGAGGGAGAGCCTGCCCGTCCTGCTCGCGGGGATCCGCCCGCGGACCGCGTCCGTCGCCTTCTACTCGACGCTCACCGGTGAGCGGTTCGACACCGCCGGACTCGACGCCGCCTACTGGTTCCGCAACCTGCGCGGCACCGTCCGGCTGGAGCGCGCGGTCCGCGCGGCGCTGGCCGACGGGCACCGGGCGTTCGTGGAGAGCAGCCCGCACCCGGTGCTGACGGTCGGGCTCGGCCAGCTGGCCGACGGCGTGGCGGCGGTCACCGGCACGCTCCGCCGGGACCACGGCGGACTCGACCAGTTCCACGCCGCGGTGGGCGAGCTGTTCGCCCGGGGCGGGGCGGTGGACTGGTCCGCCCTCTACGGGCCGGGCGAGCGGCTCACCGGGCTCCCCACGTACGCGTTCCAGCGCCGCCGGCTCTGGCTGGGCGCCACCGCGGGACCGGCCGCCGTCGACCCGAACCGGGCCGCCCCGCACGGGGGTCACCCGACCGGGGGCGCCCCGGACACCGACGCCCCGGACACCGACGTCCTCGGCGAGGAGGCCGCGCTGGCGGCCGTCCGCGCGGGTGCCGCGATCGTGCTGGGCGAGCCGGGCGGACCGGACGCGGTCGACCCGGACCGCACCTTCAAGGACCTCGGCTTCGACTCCGTCGCGTCCGTCGAGTTCCGCGACCGGCTCGCCGGCGCGACCGGCCTCACCCTGCCGACCAGCCTGGTCTACGACCGGCCCACCCCCCGCGCCGTCGCCGCGTTCCTGTCCGGGCGGACGGGCACGCGCACGGCCGTCCCCGAGGCGGCGGGCGCCGCCTCGGCGCGGACCTCCGACGGCCTCGACGAGGACCCGGTCGCGATCGTCGCCCTCAGCGGCCGCTGGCCCGGCGGCGCCGACACCCCCGAGCAGCTGTGGGAGCTGCTCCGCACCGGCAGGGACGCCATCGGCCCGTTCCCGGAGAACCGCGGCTGGGACCTCGACGCCCTCTACGACCCGGACGGCGAACGCCCCGGCAGCTCCTACACCCGGCAGGGCGGATTCCTGTACGACGCCGACGAGTTCGACGGCGCGTTCTTCGGCCTGGCCCCGCGCGAGGCAGCCGCCACGGACCCGCAGCAGCGCCTGCTGCTGGAGTCGGCGTGGGAGCTGACCGAGCGCGCCGGGATCGTCCCGGCCACCCTGCGCGGCAGCCGGACCGGCGTCTTCGTCGGCGTCATGCCGCAGGACTACGGCCCGCGCCTGCACGAGACGCTCCCCGGGTACGAGGGGCACGCCCTGACCGGCACGCTCACCAGCGTCGCCTCGGGCCGGCTGGCCTACACGCTGGGCCTGGAGGGCCCGGCGATCACCGTCGACACGGCCTGCTCCTCGTCGCTGGTGGCGATCCACCTGGCCGCGCAGGCGCTGCGCACGGGGGAGTGCGACCTGGCGATCGCGGGCGGGGCGACGGTGATGTCCTCGCCGGGCATGTTCACCGAGTTCAGCCGCCAGCGCGGTCTCGCCCCCGACGGCCGCTGCAAGCCGTTCGCCGCCGCCGCCGACGGCACGGCCTGGGCGGAGGGCGCCGGGCTGGTCCTGCTGGAGCGGCTCTCCGACGCCCGCCGCCGCGGACACCGGGTGCTGGCCCTCGTCCGGGGCAGCGCGGTCAACCAGGACGGCGCCTCCAACGGACTGACCGCCCCCAACGGCCCGGCCCAGGAGCGGGTGATCCGCCAGGCCCTCGCCAACGCGGGGCTGACGGCCGACCAGGTCGACGCGGTCGAGGCACACGGCACCGGCACCGCGCTGGGCGACCCGATCGAGGCCCGCGCGCTGCTCGCCGCCTACGGGCAGGACCGGGCCCGACCCCTGCTGCTCGGCTCGGCGAAGTCCAACATCGGCCACACCCAGGCCGCCGCCGGGGTCACCGGGGTGATCAAGCTGGTGCAGGCGCTGCAGCACGGCGAACTGCCGGGCACCCTGCACCTGGACGCGCCGTCGCCGCACGTCGACTGGACGGCCGGCGACGTCAGCCTGCTGGACCGGGCCACGCCCTGGCCCGAGACGGGCCGGCCGCGCCGGGCCGCCGTCTCCTCGTTCGGGATCAGCGGCACCAACGCCCACCTGATCCTGGAGGCCCCGCCCGCCGGGGCCGGTGCGCAGCCC
>NZ_JBEXNT010000258.1:0-4687 GCF_040611255.1 Kitasatospora sp. NPDC002965
CTGCCGGTGTCGAGGTCGGAGAGGTTGACCAGCTCACAGTTCTGCACGTTGGAGCGGTCGTTGTAGTTGCTGATCGCGGTGCGGCAGGAGTGGAAGTCCTGGTCCTGGTAGAAGCCGGGGTAGGTGTACTTGCCGTACGCGGTGCCGCCGGTGCCAGTCCCGGCGCCGGCCGACATGTGGTTGATCACCGCGTCGGCGATCACCTTGACGCCGGCGGCGTGGCAGGTGTCGATCATGTTCTTGAAGGCGGTCCGGTCGCCGAGTCGCCCGGCTATCCGGTAACTGACCGGCTGGTAGGAGGTCCACCACTGGCCGCCCTGGATGTGTTCCTGGGGCGGCGAGACCTCGACGAAGCCGTAGCCCTTCGGGCCGAGGGTGTCGGTGCAGGCCTTGGCGACCGAGTCGAAGCGCCATTCGAAGAGCGTCGCGGTGACGTCCCTGCCGCTGCCGGGCGGGGCCGCCTGCGCGGCGGGGGCGGCGGCGAGGGCCGCGGTGAGCGAGAGCGCGAGGGCCGCCGAGGCGGCGAGTGCGCCGGCCGTCCGGGCGGGCCTGCGGGCGGGGGCGGTGGTGACCACGTTGTCTCCTGGGGTGGCTGGGGTGGGGGCAGCCCGGGTACTGCGTGCGAAAGCTTGCTGAAACTTTCAGGAAACTTGCAGCGCTGAACCTAGAGTCGACACCGAGGCCCGTCAAGGGCCTGGAAGGAACGTTTCGGCAGCCCGAAAAACTCGTGTGCGACTTTCCCGGTCCCCGCAGCGTGGATAAGAACGGTGGCCGAGAACGATCGGTACCGCAGCAACAGGCGCGAGCGCGCGTCCGGGCAGTACACGCACGGGCAGCACACGCACGGGCAGCACCGGCCCGGGCAACACACGGCACGGGCAGCACACGCACGGGGGACGGCATGGACAGGGCGGGCGACTTCGAGGAGTTCGCGGCCAATCGGGCCGGACGGCTCTTCCAGGTCGCCTACCTGATGTGCGGCGACTGGCACCAGGCCCAGGACCTCGTCCAGACCACCCTCGCCAAGCTCTACTCGGTCTGGGGCCGGCTCCGCCGGGGCGACGACGAACCGTCGATCGACGCCTACGCCCGCAAGGTGCTGCTCCGCTGTTACCTCTCCCACCGACGGCTGCGCCGCTCCGGCGAGATCGCCGTCGCCGAGCTCCCCGACACCCCGGTCCGCCCCGACGACCAACCCGCCAACGGCTCCGAGCTGCGGCTCACCCTGGTCGCGGCACTGCGCACGCTGCCGCCCCGCAACCGCGCCGTGGTCGTCCTGCGCTACCTGGAGGACCACCCCATCGAGGCCGTCGCCGAGATGCTCGGCACCACCCCGGCCGCCGTCAAGGGGCTCTCCACCCGCTCGCTCGCCCGGCTGCGCGAGATCCTTGCGGACGACCGCGAACTGCTGTTCCGGCCCTGACGGCCACCCCGACCCGGCCGACCCTGACAGCCACCCCGCCCCACCGGCCCCGCCTCGCCGGCCCCGACCCGGACGCCCCGCCCCGGACGCCCCGCCCCGACCCACCGCCACCAGGAGCCCCGCCATGGCCCCCGACCCGGACCTCGAACACGACCTGGGCAGGCTGCTCGCCGACAGCGTCCAGGACCTGCACCCGCCGGTCGCCGTGATGATCGCCGAGGCCACCCGGCACGGCCGCGTGCTGCGCCGTCGCCGACGGCTGGGCACGGCCGCCTCGGCCGGCGCCGTGCTCGCGCTGGCCGTCACCGTCGCGTTGACGGGTCTGCCCGGGCCGGCCGGCGTCGGCACCGGCCCGGCCGCCCCGACCTCCGCCCCGAACGGCACGGCCGCGACGGCTTCGGCGACCGCGCCAACCGCCGACGCCGGCCCGGAGCTCCTGCGGGCGCGTCAGCGCACCGCGCTGCAGTCCGCGCTGGCCGGCCTGCTCGGCCCAGGCACCCGGCTGGACCCTGAGCCCGGCGCCGACCAGCTCACCCTCGACCCGGCGGCCGACGCCGTGCTCTGGACCAGGTACGACGACGGTCGGGGCGCGGCCACCGTCTCCGTCGAGGTGCACGGCCCGGCCTCGCAGGCCGCCGCCCCCACCTGCGAGCTCCGCACCGACGGGGAGCGGGAAGCCGGCTACCGCTGCTCGACGGTCCCCGGGCCCGGCCGGGACCCGCAGGTCGTCGAGGTCCTGGAGACGGCCGCCACCGGCTGGGTCACGTACCGGATCTGGACGCCCCTGCCGGACGGCACCCGGGTCGCGGTCGCCGTCCACAACGGCACTCTGCACGACCCCGACGACCCGATCCTCCACGCCCGGCGGACCAGGGACGCCCCGCCGCACGACCTGACGTGGTGGCAGGAGGCCGCCGCCGACGGCGCCTGGCGGCAGATCCCGGGGCTCGACGGACGGAGCCGGTGACGCGGGCACACCGGCACGCGCCGGAGCACGCGCGCCGAGGCGGGACCCTCCGGTCGGGGCCAGGGCCCCGACCGGACGGGCGCGGGCCTACACCGCGTCCGGTCCGCGCTCCCCCGTGCGGACCCGGACGATGGTCTCCACCGGCACCGCCCAGACCTTGCCGTCGCCGATCTTGCCGGTCCGGGCGGCCCGGACGATCTCCTCGATCACCAGGTCGGCGTCCTCGTCCTCGACGACGACCTCGATCCGGACCTTCGGCACCAGGTCGATCCGGTACTCCGCACCCCGGTACACCTCGGTGTGACCGTGCTGACGCCCGTACCCGCTGGCCTCGCTGACGGTCAGTCCGTGCACGCCGACGGCCTGCAGCGCGCTCTTGACGTCGTCCAGCTTGAACGGCTTGACGATCGCGGTGATCAGCTTCATGCGGAGGGCGCCTTGTCGGACGGGTGCGCGAGCACGGTGGCGGCGGTGCGGTCGGGGCCGTGGGCGGCCGAGAACACGGCGGCCCCCTGCCCCAGCACGCCGTGGCCCAGGACGCCGTGATCGTACGCGGTCTCGGCGTGCACGGCGAGGTCCAGGCCGGTGAGTTCCTGCTCCTCGTCGGCCCGGAAGCCCATCACCCGGCCGATCACCCGGCCGATCCCGTAGGTGGCCGCGAAGGAGTAGGCGGCGACGGCCAGGATCGCCACCGCCTGCTTGCCCAGCTGCCCGAAGCCGCCGCCGTGCAGGAGCCCGGCCGGGCCGCCGGTCATCGTGGCCGTGGCGAACAGGCCGATCAGCGCGGTGCCGATCACCCCGGCCACGAAGTGCACGCCCACCACGTCCAGCGAGTCGTCGAAACCGAAGCGGAACTTCCAGCTCACCGCGTACGAGCAGACCGTTCCCGCCGCCAGCCCGATCAGGAGGGCGCCGGGCAGGTCGACGCTGCCGCAGGACGGCGTGATGGCGACCAACCCGGCCACCGCGCCGGAGGCCGCGCCCAGGGTGGTGGCGTGGCCGTCCCGCCGCTTCTCCACCATCAGCCAGCCGAGGAGCCCGGTGCAGCCGGCCGCCTGGGTGTTGAGCAGGGCGGAGGCCGCCAGCCCGTTGGCGCCCAGCGCCGAGCCCGCGTTGAAACCGAACCAGCCGAACCAGAGCAGGCCGGCGCCGAGCAGGACCAGCGGCAGGTTGTGCGGGCGCATCGCCTCCTTCCGGAAGCCGATCCGCGGGCCGAGCAGCAGCGCCAGGGCCAGGCCGCTCGCCCCGCAGTTGACCTCGACGACGGTGCCGCCGGCGAAGTCCAGCGCGCCGAGCTTCGACAGGATCCAGCCGCCGGGCGCGAACACCCAGTGGGCGACGGGGACGTAGACCAGCAGCGTCCAGACGGCGGTGAAGGCCACCCAGGAGCCGAACTTGGCACGGTCCGCGATGGCACCGCTGATCAGCGCGGCGGTGATGATCGCGAAGGTGAGCTGGAAGGTGGCGAACAGCACGGTGGGGACGCGGCCGGTGACCGAGGACGGGGTGATCCCGGCCATCCCCAGGTGGTCCAGGCCGCCGATCAGGCCCCAGCCGCCGGCGTCCGGGCCGAAGGCGAGCGAGTAGCCGGCCAGCAGCCAGACCACGGTGACGACGGCGATCGAGACGAAGCTCATCATGATCATGTTGAGCACGCTCTTGGTGCGGACCATACCGCCGTAGAACAGCGCCAGGCCGGGCGTCATCAGCAGGACGAGGGCGGTGCTGGCGAGCAGCCAGGCGGTGTCGCCGGTGTCGATGACGGGCGGCGCTCCGGCGGCCGGCGCGTCGGCCAGACGAACGGCCAGACGAGCGGCCGGGTGGCCGACCGGGTGATCGGCCGGGAAGGCGGCCAGGGGCATGGGGTACCTCCGGGGGTCCTGCGACGTGGTCCTGCGGCGGGGTCCTGTGACAGCATCTTCCGCCGCCGTCCTGCGGCGGAGCGCGTGCCGGAAGTGTGGCGAGGCCGGATTTCCGGTCGCGGACGGCCGCGTTTCACGCGTGTTTCGTGTTGCCCGCCGGTTGCTCCGGCGTGACCGGCGGGTTTCCGGGAACTCACGGCGCCGCCCGGGTACGCCACAGGGCCCGGCGGCCGAAAGCCGCCGGGCCCTGCCCCTGTCTTACCTGGCCTTGCCGGGTCTACCGGCGCCGGGTCAGCTCGTGGCGATCGCGGTGTCGTCGATCACGAAGCTGGTCTGCAGCGAGGCGTCCTCGGTGCCGGTGAACTTGATCGTCACCGACTGGCCCGCGTAGGCCGAGAGGTCGAAGGTGCGCAGCTGGTAGCCGGAGGCCGCGTC
>NZ_JBEXNT010000259.1:0-4639 GCF_040611255.1 Kitasatospora sp. NPDC002965
GCGCGACATCGCCGAGGGCCGCGAGATCGGCGACACCACCACCCTCGCCGACTCCACCGTGATGAACCTCATCCAGGCCCAGCTCCCCCCGGCGGGCAGCGAGGGCTGACCGGGAGCGGCGGCGCAGCAGGGCGGACGCCGCCCGATGCGGTCTACACTCCGCAGCATGCTGCGCGTACTGGCCGTCGACGACGAGGCGCCGGCGCTTGAGGAACTGCTGTACCTCCTGCGCTCCGACCCGCGGGTCCGGAGCGCCGAGGGCGCCGGCGGCGCCACCGAAGCGCTGCTCCGCCTCAGCCGGGCACTCGACGCGGGACCCGACAGTCCGGAAGCCGTCGACGTCGTCTTCCTCGACATCCACATGCCGGGCCTGACGGGGCTCGACATGGCCAAACTCATCGCCGGGTTCGCCCGGCCTCCGCTGATCGTCTTCGTCACCGCCCACGAGAACTTCGCCGTCGCGGCCTTCGACCTGAAGGCCGTCGACTACGTGCTCAAGCCGGTACGACGGGAGCGGCTGGCCGAGGCGGTCCGGCGGGCGAGCGAACTGGCCGAAGCCGCGCGCGAGGGCGCCCCCGTCCCGGCCGACGTCCCGCCGGAGGCGCCCTCCGTCACGGCGGAGAACGCTCCGCCCGGGGGCCCGGCCGAGTACATCCAGGTGGACCGCGCGGGTGTCTCCCGGCTCGTGCCGCTCACCGACATCGCCTACGTCGAGGCCCACGGCGACTACGCACGGCTGCACACGGCCGACGGCGACCACCTCGTGCGGATCCCGCTGGCCGTCCTGGAGGAACGCTGGGCCCCGCACGGCTTCGTCCGCATCCACCGCAGCCACCTCGTCGCCCTCGGTCGCATCGACGAGCTCCGGCTCGACTCCGGGGCGACCACCGTGCGCATCGGGACCACCGTCCTCGCGGTCAGCCGCCGCCACGCCCGCCACCTCCGCGACCTCCTGATCCGTCGCGCCCACGGCTGACACCCCGGCGCCGTACCGCATCACCGCACCGCCGTACCGCCCGCCCGAGGTCCGGTCCGCACCTCCGCCGTCACGCTCCGCAGCACCTCACCACGGCGTCGGATTCCTCCGCACATGACCTACCTTCTTCCGCCGCCGCTCTGTACTCTTCGAGGACTCCGGACACCCGTCCGGACGGTCCCGACGATGCCGGAGCCGATGCGATGCCAGCAGAGCACCGACCCCGCCGCGAGGTGGTCACCGGCATACCCAGACGCGCCGGCCGTCCGCCAGGTGACCGCCCCGCGCGCAGCGAGATCGCCGAACGGACACCCCTCGGGGACGTGTACGTGCGCTCCCTGATGCGGAGCCAGCTGCGCGCGGGGCTGTCCGCACTGGGCCTGCTGCTCCTGCTGGTCGGCACCCTCCCGCTGCTGTTCGCCTCCCCCACCGCCGGCTCCGTCCCGGCCCGCGGTCCGGTCCTCTGGGCCGTGCTCGGCGTGGCCGTCCACCCGGTGATCTGGCTCGTCGCCCGCCGCTACGTGCGCCGCGCCGAACGCAACGAGCGCGACTTCACCGGGCTCGTCGAGGGCCGCTGAGCACGGCGACGGGATCGGACCGGTGAACCAGACCTACGCGGTGACGGCCGTCGCGCTCGTCGTCGTCGCCACCGTCCTGATCGGCGCGCTGGGCCTGCGCGTCTCCCGCACCACCTCCGACTTCTACGTCGCCTCCCGGACCGTCGGCCCCGGACTGAACGCCGCCGCCATCAGCGGCGAGTACCTCTCCGCCGCCTCCTTCCTCGGCATCGCCGGACTGCTCTTCCTCCAGGGCCCGGACATGCTCTGGTACCCGGTCGGCTACACGGCCGGGTTCCTGGTCCTGCTGGCCCTGGTCGCCGCCCCGCTGCGCCGCTCCGGCGCGTACACCCTCCCGGACTTCGCCGAGGCCCGGCTCGAATCGCCCGCCGTGCGCCGGCTGGCCGCCCTGTTCGTCGTCGGCATCGGCTGGCTCTACCTGCTGCCGCAGCTGCAGGGCGCCGGCCTCACCCTGGAGATCCTGACCGGCGCCCCCGGATGGCTCGGGGGCGTCGTCGTCGCCCTGGTCGTCACCGGAGTCGTCGCCGCCGGCGGGATGCGCAGCATCACCTTCGTCCAGGCCTTCCAGTACTGGCTGAAGCTCACCGCACTGCTGGTCCCCGCCTTGTTCCTGCTCGCCGCCTGGTTCGGCGACGACACGCCGCGGGCCGGGTTCGACGCGACGGCCGTCCTCCGGCAGCACACCGTGGTGCGGATCGACGACACCGTCCGGGTCGACCTGGACGAGCCGCTGACCGTGGGGGTCACCGGCTCCGTCGACGGTGCCCGCCACGGCGGGGAGCAGCTCACCCTGGACAAGGGCACCCACCGCATCGCCGCCGGGACGGAGCTGTCCTTCGCCCCCGGCACGGAGGTCCCCCGAAGGGTCTCCACCGGGCCCGAGCCGGTCCGTTCCTCGCCGTTCACGGAGGACGGCGGCCAGGCCCACCGGCTGTACGCGACGTACGGGCTGATCATGGCGACCTTCCTCGGCACGATGGGGCTGCCGCACGTCGCCGTCCGCTTCTACACCAGCCCCGACGGGCGGGCGGCGAGGCGTACCACGCTGGTGGTCCTCGCGCTGGTCGCCGCCTTCTACCTGCTGCCGCCGGTGTACGGCGCGCTGAGCCGCGTCTACGCGCCCGAGCTCGCCCTCACGGGCGCGGCCGACGCCGCGGTGCTCGTCCTGCCGGAGCGCGTGATCGGCGGCGTGACGGGGGACCTGCTGGGTGCGCTGCTGGCCGGTGGCGCGTTCGCGGCCTTCCTGTCCACCGCGTCCGGGCTGACCACGTCCGTCGCCGGAGTGCTGTCCCAGGACGTCCTGCCCTCGGCCGGGGTCCGGTCCTTCCGGCTGGCCGCCGCCATCGCCATGGCCGTGCCCTGTGCGGTGAGCGTCACGGCCTCCCACGTGCCGGTCGCGGACGCGGTCGCCCTTCCCTTCGCCGTGGCGGCGTCCTCCTTCTGCCCGTTGCTCGTTCTCGGGATCTGGTGGCGCCGGCTGACGCCGCCGGGCGCCGCGGCCGGACTCCTCGCCGGAGGCGGCTCGGCCCTGGTGGCCGTCCTGGTGTCCCGGTCCGGGATCGCCCCCGGGGGCTGGGGCGGCGTCCTGCTGGCCTGGCCGGCCGTCTGGTCGGTGCCGCTCGGCTTCCTCACCATGGTGCTGGTGTCGCTCGCGACACCGCGGCACGTACCGGCCGGGGCCGCCGCCGTCCTGGCGCGGCTCCACCTGCCCGAGGACATGATCGGCCTCCCCCGGCCGGGGCCGGTCCCCGGCCCGGGCGCCGGTGGCGGCGCCGCCCGGCAGCCGGATCCCGCGGGGCGGCCGTGACCGCGGCGACCGTCACCACCCTGTGCACCGCCGTGGCCGTGCTGCTCGCCGTCGGCTTCCTGCTCGGCCGGGCGAGCGTACGGCGGGGGCCGGAACGGGACCTCGATCTCGGGACCCCGGTCGAGCGGGCGACGTTCCAGACCCTGCACACGGCGTCCCTGGCCGCCCCTCCGCTGCGGGCCGGGCTCACCGGGGACACCGCCCGCAGGGCCGCCCGCCAGCTGCGTTCCCTGCTCGGCACCGAGGCCCTGTGCCTCACCGACCGGGAAGCCGTCCTCGCCTGGGACGGCCGGGGCGCCGACCACCATCCGCAGCGGGTGATGGGGCGGATCACGGAGGTCCTCGCGTCGGGGCGCAGCCAGAGCGTCCACACCGGCTGCGACGATCCCGCCTGCCCGCTCCGCTGGGCCGTCATCGCCCCGCTGACCGGGGAGGAGGGCGTCCTCGGCGCGCTCGTGGCCTACGGGTCACGCGAGTCCGCGGTGCTGGTGCGGGCCGCGACCGAGGTCGCCCGCTGGGTGTCCGTGCAACTGGAGCTGGCCGAGCTGGACCGCTCGCGGACGAGGATCATCGAGGCGGAGATCCGTGCGCTGCGGGCGCAGATCTCCCCGCACTTCATCTTCAACTCGCTGGCCGCGATCGCGTCCTTCGTCCGGACCGACCCCGAGCGGGCCCGTGAACTCCTCCTGGAGTTCGCGGACTTCACCCGGTACTCGTTCCGCCGGCAGGGCGACTTCACGCACCTCGCCGACGAGCTGCGGTGCATCGAGCAGTATCTGGCGCTGGCGGGCGCCCGGTTCGGCGACCGGTTGAAGGTGACCCTCCAGGTGGCTCCCGAGGTGCTCCCCGTCACCATGCCCTTCCTCTGCCTCCAGCCGCTGGTGGAGAACGCCGTCAAGCACGGCCTGGAGAACTCCGGGGGCGAGTGCCGGATCTCCATCTCCGCCCAGGACGCCGGCGCCGAGGCGGTGGTGACGGTCGAGGACGACGGGGTCGGCATGGACCCGGCGGAGCTGCGACGTGTCCTGGCCGGGGAGGCGGGCGGGGCGTCGGGCATCGGTCTGTGCAACGTCGACGAACGGCTGCGGCGGGTCTACGGCGACGACCACGGGCTGGTCGTCGAGACGGCCGTGGGGGCGGGGACGAAGGTGACGGTCCGGCTCCCCAAGTTCCGCGCGGGTGACTGCCGGTGTCGAGGTCGGAGAGGTTGACCAGCTCACAGTTCTGCACGTTGGAGCGGTCGTTGTAGTTGCTGATCGCGGTGCGGCAGGAGTGGAA
>NZ_JBEXNT010000260.1:0-4626 GCF_040611255.1 Kitasatospora sp. NPDC002965
GGGGGGGGCGCGGCCCGGGGCGGGGGGGTTGGTGGGGGCGTTTTCCCTGGGGCGGGGTCTCTTTCGGGGGGGGGGCGTGGGGGGGGGGGGGGGGGCCCCGGGGGGGGGCCCCGCCGCCCGCTTCCCGTGCCGCCGCCGCCGCTGCCGTGGCCGCCGGGGGCGCCGGTCCGGCCCGCCGGACGCCCCCGGCTCAGCTGCCTCCGCACCCGGTGCAGGACCTCGGCGGTCTGTTCCTCCCCGGGGCGCTCGGCCCTGATGTCGCCGAGCTCCACGACCTCCACGCCGTCCCGGAAGAAGTGGCTGACCTGGGCGGCCACGCTCAGCGCCATCCGGGTCTTGCCGACCCCGCCCGGTCCCAGGAACGTGGTCAGCCGGTTGGCCCGGACGGTGTTCGCGAGCTGCTGCTGGACGGCGGGGCTGCCGACGACCGGGGCCGGGTCCGGCCCCGGCAGGCCCTGCCACCGCGCGTGGTCGTGGCTCTCGGGGCTCGGCCGCTGCTCGTCGGCCACGCCGAGCGCGTTCACCAGCAGGTCGACCGAGGAGCGGCGCGGGTTCTGCACCCGGCCGAGCTCCAGGTTCCTGATGGTGCGCACGCTCAGGCCGGAGTACTCCGCGAGCTCCTCCTGGGTCCAGCCGCGCTGGATCCTCAGCGCCGCGATCAGCCGGGAGTCCCACGCCGGGAGCGGGCCGCCCAGCAGCGTGCGTTCGTGGGTGTATTCGAGTGTCATCGGTACCCCCGGGATTGAAGTTCGAAGAGCTCGGCGTAGAGCCCGCCCCGGTCCATCAGCTCCCGGTGGCTGCCCTGTTCCCTGACCTTTCCGCCGTCGAGCACGATGATCAGGTCGGCCATGCCCACGGTCGAGAACCGGTGGGAGACCAGGAGGGTGACGGTGCTTCGCTCCCGGCCGGCCCGTGCGGCGGCGGCGAAGCGTTCGAACAGCGCGTTCTCGGTGTGTGCGTCCAGCGCGGCGGTCGGCTCGTCGAAGACGGCGATCAGCGGTTCGGTCCGCATCAGTCCGCGGGCCAGCGCGAGCCGCTGCCACTGGCCGCCGGACAGCTCCGTGCCGCCGTCCCAGCGGGTGCCGAGCCGGGTGTCCAGGCCCTCCGGCAGCCCCTCGACGACGCCGGTGGCGTCGGCCCGTTCCAGGGCCGCGCCGACGGCCCGCCGGTCCTCGATCCGGGGCAGGTCGCCGATGCCCACCGTCTCCAGGACGGGGAACTCCAGCTTGGCGTAGTCCTGGAAGGCGGCCGAGCACCTGGCCCGCCACTCGGCGGTGTCACAGTCGGCGAGGTCCACGCCGTCGACCAGGATCCGCCCGGAGCCGGGCCGGTAGAAGCCGCAGAGCAGCTTGATCAGCGTGGTCTTGCCCGCGCCGTTGTCCCCGACCACGGCGACCACCGCGCCCGGCGGCAGCCGAAGGCTGACCCCGTCGAGGACACCGCGGCCTTCCTCGGAACCCGGGTACGCGAAGCCGACGTCCTGCAGCTCGATGCCGCGGCTCAGGGTGGCCGGCAGCCGGGCGGGCTCGGCGGGCGCGCGGCGCTCGCCCGCCACGTAGTCCTGCAGCCAGACCAGGCGCTGGCCGACCCGGATCACCACGAGGAAGTAGGTGCCGTACCGCACGGCCGTGCCGACGGTGGCGCTCAGCTGCGCGGCCAGGCCGAGCACCAGCACCACGTCACCGGCCGTGGCGTGGCCGCGGACGGCCAGCACCAGGGCGAGCGAGATGGCGCCGACGTACCCGGCGGCGGAGATCAGCGCGTCCAGTGACTGCAGGCCGGCGCCCTTCCAGCTGGCCCGGTTGCGCTCGCCGACGACGGCCCCCGAGGTCCGGTGGTGGCGCGTGCCCAGCAGGTCCGTCAGGCCGTAGACCCGCAGTTCGCCCGCCGCGTTCGTGGAGGTGCCCAGCTCGAACAGGTGGGCGCGCAGCCGCTCCCGCTCGCTGGTCGCCTCCTGCGCCCGGACGGTCAGGTCGCGGCTCCGCTTGCCGAGCCAGAACGACACCACGGTGAGCACCGGGAGGCAGAGCAGCAGCGGGTCCACCCCGGCCAGCAGGATCGCGGTGACCGTCAGGGTGGCCCCGACCCGCAGCACGCCGGCGGTGGCGTTCACCATGCCGGACAGCTGGAACTGCTGCTCCCGGATGCGCTGCACCTGGTCCAGGTACTCGGGGTACTCGTAGTGGGCCAGGCCCTCGGCCCCGCCGATCAGCCGCATCAGCCGCCGGCTGGCGACGGCCGTCGCCCGCTCCTGGACGGTGAAGAGGCAGTGCACGTAGTAGAAGACCGAGGTCAGCGCCGCGGCGACGGTGATGCCGAGCATCACGGCCGCGCCGAGTCCCAGCCGGAGGTCCTCGGAGACCGCCGCGTCCACGATCATCTTGGCGCCGAGGCCGCCGATCGGGACGGAGATCTCGAAGACGATGCCGGTGAGGAACTGCATCGCCGCGTGCCACGGGGCCGCGCCGAAGCCGATCCGCATCAGCTCCCGGAACGCCTGGAATGACTTACGCATGTCCCGCCTCCGCTGCGGTCCGGAGCTCGATGCCGGCTTCCCCGCCCTGTTCCGGGTCGGCGAAGCGGGCCGCCTGGATGTCGAACATCGCCGCGTAGCGCCCGCGCCGGGCCAGGAGTTCGTCGTGGGTGCCGTCCTCGGCGACGACGCCGTCGTCGAGGACGATGATCCGCTCCGCGCACCGGACGGTGGAGAAGCGGTGCGAGATCAGGATCGTGGTCAGTCCGGCGGTGAGTTCGAGGAACCGCTCGTAGATCTCCGCCTCGGCCCGGACGTCCAGCGCCGCGGTCGGCTCGTCCAGGATCAGCACGCGGGCACCGGCGTCCACCGCGAACATGGCCCGGGCCAGGGCGATCCGCTGCCACTGCCCGCCGGAGAGGTCGGTGCCGCCGGTGTACTCGGGCGACAGCACGGTGTCCCAGCCGTTCGGGAGCCCCTCGACCAGGGCGAGCGCGCCCGCGCGGTCCGCCGCCTCGCGCAGCCGGTCCCGGTCGCCGGCGAACCGCGGCGCGCCCATGCCGATGTTCTCCGCCGCCGTCAGGTGGTAGCGGGCGTAGTCCTGGAACAGCACGCCGATCCGGCTGCGCCAGAGCGCCGTGTCGAGTTCCGCCAGATCGTGGCCGTCGACCCGGATGGTGCCCCCGGTCGGCGTGTGCAGGCCGCAGAGCAGCTTGACCAGCGAGCTCTTCCCGGCGCCGTTGTCGCCCACGATGGCCAGCGAACGGCCGGCGGCGATGTCGAGGTCGACGCCGCGCAGCGCCTCGCGGTCCGTCCCGGGGTAGCGGAACCGGACCCCGGAGAAGCTGATCCGGTCGGCGGGGAAGGCGGCGGGGAGCTCGGTGTGCCGCGGCTGCGCCGCGCCGGAGGAGGCGGAGAGCCGCTCGTCCAGACCCAGGACCTGGGGGACGGCGGCGCCGGCGAACGAGAGGTAGGCGTTGTTGTCGTCGAACGCCGTGTAGTTGTTGGCCAGCGCCAGCGCCTGGGTGAAGACGGCGACGCTGCCGAGGCCGATGTCGTGGTGCACGGCCGCCCAGGCCAGCACGCCGTACGAGACCAGGTTGACGAGCGCGATCGTCCCGGTGGCGCCGAGCACCACGCGCGGCCGCGGCTTGCGTTCCCGCCAGACCGGCTCGGTCGCCTCCTGCCAGGACCGGGCGAAGCGTTCGAGGAGCCAGTCCAGCAGGCCCCACAGCCGGACCTCCTTGGCGGCGGGCCGGGTGAGCACCAGGTCCCGCAGGTACTCGGCCTGGCGCAGCAGGGCGCTGCGGCCGAAGCCGACGCGGCCGACCCGGAAGTACTCGCGCTGCATGAAGTGCACGACCAGCGGCCACGCCGCCAGCCACATCAGACCCACCCACCACTGGAAGGCCAGCAGGGTGATCGCCGCGGTCACGGCGCGCAGCCACGCCGGCAGCACCACCGCGAGGGCGGCCACCGCCTGGCTCGGCCGGTCGGTCTCGGCCATCCCGAGGCCCCGGACGACCCGCAGGGTGTCCAGGACGTGCGGGTCGGTCAGGTGGGCCGTCCCCTCCGGTCGGCCGACGGCCGCCATGACCCGCTGCTGGAGTTCCCGGTCGACCTCGCGGCCGAGGGTCTCGCCGAGCGCGGTCAGCAGCGGGGCGAGGGTCTGCTGGACCAGCACCAGCCCCCCGGAGACGGCCAGCAGGACGATCGTGTGGTGCCCGGCGGGGGAGGAGAGCCCCGCGTCGAGGGTCGCGCCGATCGAGCCGATGAGCAGACCGGTCACCACGGCGACCGCCACCGGAAGCACCGCGGACACCAGCACGCCGAACGCCCCCAGGACGGCCTTGGCCCGGTTGACCCGGGGCAGCAGGCGCAGGAGGTTGAAGATCCCGTGGATGGTCGGCGAGAGCCTGGGCCTTCGTTTCAGGGGGATGCGCAGGACGGCCATGGGGTGAGCACTCTTCCTGTCTGTCGACGGTCGCGTGGCTGGCGGAGGAGCCGGTTGAGGAGGGTCGAACAGGTGGGGAGCCTGGCGGAGCCGGGGGACGGGGTCCGGACGCGGTGCCTGGTCCGCGGTCCCCGCTGCGACGGGTCGCGAGGACGCGGCGGTGCGGCGCCCCGGAGGCCGTCGGGGCGACCGGTGGGGC
>NZ_JBEXNT010000261.1:0-4578 GCF_040611255.1 Kitasatospora sp. NPDC002965
CATGGCGACCGCGTGCACGGGTGTGCCAAGCCTACGGGCGAGGTTGTCGACGATCGCGATGCCGTCGGCGTCCAGGTCGCACCAGGCGGCGATGGGTCGCGGTGCGAGCCAGTCCAGCAGTGCCACTAGTTGGTCGCGGGCGTAGCCGCTTCCCCACACGCACAGCCAGCGCGAGGTCAGCTCGGGGAGCCGCCGGCATACCTGCCCGAAGGTGTCGGAGTTCTCGATCACCAGGACCCCTCGGGCGTCGCAGACGGCTTCCCCGACCAGACGCAGTCCTTGGGAGGGGACGCCCACCCAGGGCTGAGCGATGCGGGCGTCAGCGGCGACGTCCCCGATCCGCCACGACAGCGGTCCCTTCACCCTGAGGTCGGTGTCCTCCTCGCGTACCGCGTCCTCGAACTCCGTTCCGATCAGGTTCGCGAAGGCTGCCTGCTGTTGGGGCGTCCACCCCTTGGAGTCGTTCAGTGCCGTTGCAGCGAGCTGTTTGAGGGAGATCTCGGTCTCGCCCTGTGTGCGCAGGTCCCACCACGTGGCAGCGGTGCGGACAGCGGCGTCGTACACCGACCACGCCCGGGTGCCGGTGCGGCTGGCGTTGGGCACCACCAATCCTGCTTCGGGTACGACTCGGGTCAGCAGTTCACGTTCACCGGTGAGTTGTTCCACCGGCTCCATCAGCGCGAGCAGGGTGGCACGGGCGCGCTGCGGTTCACGGTCACCACGCAGTTCCGCACTGCGCTCTGATGCTTGCTGGGCCCATGACTCGGACAGCCGCCAGCGCAACGGCACGCCCAGGGAGAGCAGTTCGTCGACCTCATGCCGTGGAACAACAGCGCCACAGCGAGTCAGATCAGCCGCGACCTGTGCGGCCTCCGAGCCGAAGCGCCTGACAATCGACGGCCATTCCCGCCGTCCTGCGCCCAGCACCCACAAGAGGTCCGTGTCAGTCATACCGGCCGGAGGATCGAACAGGGGGACCGGTTCGGTAGGGACCAGGTCTACCTCGTGCACCCTCAGCCGCCCGCGCCGGTTGCGAGGCAGATGTCCCTGTCCGTCCCTCCGAACCGGGATGGTAACCGCACGCAGTCCTGGAGGGACGCCCTCCACAGCGACCGTGACCCGGCCGTAGGCTTCTCCGAACAGCAGCCCCTGACCCAGTTCCTGATGCACCGACCACTCCCCATCCCCACGGCGGATCTTCCAGGAAGCAATGCTGTCCGGGCTCCGGACGGCCTCCGATCTCTTACTCTGCTCTTGCCACCCCGATACGGTCAGTGCACGACAGAGCACGGGCTGAGAGGATACGCGATACACCTCTACGAGATCCATGCGTCCTGAACCGGAGTGCTTCTCACCTCCTGTCCCACGGCGCTCGACATCGCGGCCAGCCGACCTCAGAAGTCGATCCGGCCGTGCCGAGAGTCTGCCTCAGTGCCGAGCACTTGTTCCTCGCGAACGCTGGTCACCATCGCTCGGCGCGCAATCGCTCAAGGGGCAGCGGTGACCTCTGTCGAAAGAGCGGCCAGTATCCCAGCTTGGCTGTGGGGTAGCGGCGGCTCGCCGCGGCATCGGTTTGTCCGAATCGTGCTGGCCGTTCCCGGGCGGGTGGGAGGTTCTGCCGGTGACCACCTTTTACTGCGGCTCCTGCTCCTACCAGGGCAGTGACCTTGACGAGCTTCGACGGCACGGGCGCGAGAGCGGGCACGCCGTCCGTGAGTCTGAGATTGCGGCTGCCGGAGACGGCCCTATGTCCATGCCCGGGGCTTCCGATGTCCGGAGCCTGGCTGCGGTGGTCGGAACGGGCATGGGTCTACTCGGTCTCGGCGCAGCTCTGTACTACAACCGTCAGTACAAGGGCGCGAGCACGGCGCTTGCCAGGGCGACCGCAACGGCAGCCGGGTTGGTTGTGGAGCTTGCCGAGAAGGTGACGGAGATCGACTTCCTGAAGTCGGCCAGCGGCGCGGCTTCAGTCCTGGCCAAGCACAAATGGGCTCAGCGGCCGTAGCATTGGGGTGTCTTGGGGCCGGGCGCCGCGCCGGCGGCGCGGCTTTCCCATCCCTGATGAAGAATGACGGTCATGATGCGCCGAATGCCAACCGCCAAGGCCGGAAGCCAAGGGGTCACCCACACTCAGCTCGCTGTCGAGGACGAGCTGAGGTGGCTGTTCCGGGAGCAGCCGACCGAGGACTACGGAATCGACGCTCACGTCGAGATCGTGGACGAGGACGAGGTACTGGGCCGACTACTCGCTCTGCAGATCAAGAGCGGGGCGAGCTTCTTCAGGGAGGCCACGCCTGATGGCTGGTGGTTCCGGCCCGATGCCGAGCACGTTCAATACTGGCTCAACCACTCGCTGCCGGTCGTGGTGGTGCTGTACAAACCGGAGACGAAGGTCTGCTACTGGCAGTTCGTGAGCAGGGAAACCTTGCAACGGAGCAGCCGAGGTGGCTGGAAGCTGCTCGTCCCCCAGGAACAGGTCCTGAATGGCAACTCCGCCCAGGCGCTGCGTGCCGCCGCCGACGCCGACCCCTACGTGCTGCGTATCCGCGACCTGCAACTGGCTCGGCCTTGGATGGAGCGACTCGCCGCCGGTGCGCGCCTCGTCATCGACATCGAAGAATGGGTCAACAAGATCTCGGGGCGAGGCGAGATCGTCTTGGGTGTCGACAACGAGGACGGACAGTCCCCAACCGAACTCGCCCGCTGGCCCATCATGCTCGGGTTGTCCAGCTACGCCGATGTCGTGCCGGGGCTGTTCGCCTGGGCAAAGGTCGACCTCCACGAGGAGACCTACGACAACGCCGACTGGGACCAGTACGACAACGAATGTCGCATCTGGGACAGCGAGATGACGTTCTATTCGGAGGAGTACAGCGAGTGGAGGGAACGTCGGCTTCCCGGACTGCGGCCATACACTGACGACGGCGAAGTCGCGTTCTGGCGCCTGGAGCTCACCCTAAACGAACTGGGCACGAGCTTCCTGGTGGTCGACCAGTTCGGCGCGACAGGCAAGCGTCAGCTCGTTGAGTGAGCCAGGCCGCCTGACGATCCACCCTGGCAGGCGGTCCTGTGTCCTGCAAACACGCAGCAGTAGTCTTCCCGAGAGTCCTCCCGCGTCACGTGAGGTGGGCTCGAACAGCCTCCGCAATGAGGTCGTAGGGGCCGATCCCTCGGCGCTTCGCCTCTGCGATCAAGCGCTGATCCAGGTCGTCATCCCACGACTTGCGCATGTGCTCGATGTTCGCCCGCTTGGTGATCCAACGGCAGTTCTCGGGGCTGTAGCCGGCGTCTGGGTCGATGCGGTCACATTCGAGACCGTCGGCGTAACCATGGTCCAGTGCCCATGCCCGGAAGGTCTGGAAGTCGTTGCGCCATCGCTCGCAGACAGTGATGCCACGGCCTCCGTAGCGGTGCCAGGCGGGATGTGCTGGTCGGCCGCATCGGTCCTTCATCCCCGCCCAGATCGTGTAGAGGCGGATGCTGTCGGCATCCTTGGTAGACATCGCGGTTCCGGTCTTCTCCAAGGCTCGTTCGCGTATGGCAGCCGTCGCACCATGGGTGGTCAGCATCTCGGACATGATGTCGCGCTGGAGGCAACCACAGGAGCCCGAGGTCCCGTTGAGGAGATTGTTGGCGGTCACAATCCGTGTCTGGCCGCAGTCACACATGCAATTGACGACGGAGTAACGGCTCCCATTGCTGCGTTCTGCCAGGCAGGGCGGTTCCAGAGTGGTCCAGCGCTGGAATCGCGTGCCGACCTTGATCTGCACGGTGCGGTAGTTACCGCTGCGCTTGGTGCCAGTAAGCGCAGCGATGCTCTCGGCCCGTGCGCAGCCACAGGAGCGGGAGCGGTGAAGGATGTTGTGCTCACGCAGCCTGCGCTTCGTTCCGCAGTCGCAAAGACAGTCGTAGAGAGCCCGCTGAGCGTAAGGCCGCCCAGGAATCGGCTCCCAGATCGGGGCGCTCGCGATGGACCATCGGCCGAACCGGGCTCCCGCAGCCAAGGTCCCTGCCTGGGTCGGTGCCTCGCTGACCGAGCAACCGCACGAGGTCGTGTGGCCCGACCGGAGGTTGTCCACGGTCACCTCCAGAATGCTGCCACAGACGCATCTGCACCTCACCCGACGACGCGGTTTCCCTCCCCTGGACCCCCGGGTGCTGATCGGTACCGAGATCGTGGTGAGGCCCCCGAAACAGCTTCCGAGCGGGACCGTGACAGCGGCAGGCATACCGTCAAAGTAGCTTCCCGAGGACTCTCCGGACCGCCGAACGGATGAAGTCATACGGACAGTTCTCGGGCACCCGTAGGTCCCTCTCCACCAAGACAAGCCAGGCAGTCGCTTGGCTGCGTCGGGAAGGCTATGTCTTCGCCAAGGCGGTCATCCGCCTTGTATCACCGGCCTGACCTGCAAAAACAAGGCGGGCACCATACCGGTCTGCACGTCATTGTCCTAGGCGTTCGTCAGTGACGTCACCCAGAATCTGCAAGCACTGTCAGCACATGATGCCTGGTCAAGACAGAGATTCCGCTGACACTGCGATGACGATCCTCAACTGGCAAAAACATGCAGACCATCA